>NZ_RZSB01000965.1:0-1935 GCF_004023285.1 Mesorhizobium sp. M2A.F.Ca.ET.067.02.1.1 | reverse complement strand
CCCTGTTCGTGCTGACCGCGGGCGTGCTGATCGTCATCCTCTATGCCTATTTCGGCCAGGCGGCGCGCGCCCAGGCAGCGGACCGCATCTATCTCGAGGCGCATCAGCGCATCGACATGGCGCTGGTGCGCGGCCGCTGCGGGCTGTGGGACTGGGACATGGTGCGCGGCAAGATGTACTGGTCGCGCTCGATGTACGACATGCTGGGCTATGAACCCTGCGATACGATGCTGTCCTTCGGCGAGGTCGACGAGATTATCCACCCGGACGACGGCGACCTCTTCGAGCTCGCTAACCGCATCGTCGAACGCGAGATCGATCATATCGACCAGGTCTTCCGCATGCGCCACGCCGACGGGCAATGGGTGTGGATGCGGGCCCGCGCGCAGGTGATCGACCCGGAGGCGCCGGAAATCCAGTTGATCGGCATCGCCGTCGACGTCACCGAGCAGCGGCATCTGGCGCTGCGTTCGGAAGCGGCCGACATGCGGCTGAGGACCGCGATCGAGAACATCAACGAATCCTTCGTGCTGTGGGATGCCTCCGAGCGGCTGATCATGTGCAACTCAAAGTTCCAGAAGGACAATGGGCTCTCGGACCGCGATGTCGTACCGGGCGTCGGTCGCGACGCGCTGGAGGAGCGGATGCTGGCCTTCGCCTCCGAGCGCAGGCTCGCCAACGCCAACGGTCCGCATGGCGGCGTCACCCTGGAGCGCCAGCTTGCCGACGGCCGCTGGCTGCAGGTCAACGAGCTCAGGACCCGCGACGGCGGCATCGTCTCGGTCGGCTCCGACATCACCCAGATCAAGCTGCATCAGGAGAAGCTGGTCGACAGCGAGCGCCGGCTGATGGCGACGATCCACGATCTCAGCCTCGCCCGCCGCGCCGAGGAGGAACGCTCCAGCGAGTTGGTCGAGCTCAACCGCAAATATATGAAGGAGACCGAGCGCGCCGAGGCGGCCAATCGCGCCAAGTCGGAATTCCTCGCCAACATGTCGCATGAGCTGCGCACGCCGCTCAACGCCATCATCGGCTTCTCCGAGCTGATGCAGCAGGGCCTGTTCGGGCCGCTCGGCTCGGAGCGCTACGAAGAGTACGCGACCGACATCAACGGCAGCGGCAAATACCTGCTCGGCGTCATCAACGATATCCTCGACATGTCGAAGATCGAGGCCGGCCAGTTCTCGCTCGACCGCGAGGAGATCGACCTCTGCCCGCTGATCAAGGAGACGGTGCGGGTGATCTCGCTGCAGGCGGCGGAAAAGTCGATCAATGTCGAGACGCGCATCGCCGATGCGATGCGGGTCTACGCCGACCGCCGCGCGATCAAGCAGATCGCCATCAACCTGCTCTCCAATGCAGTGAAGTTCACCGGCCAGGGCGGCAAGATCACGGTCCGGGCACGCAACACGTCGGGAGCGCTACTGCTCACCATAGAGGATAATGGCTGCGGCATCCCCAAGCATGCGCTGAGCAAGCTCGGGCGGCCGTTCGAGCAGGTGCAGAACCAGTTCTCCAAGAACCACACCGGCTCAGGCCTTGGCCTCGCCATCTCGCGCTCGCTGGCCGAGCTGCAGGGCGGCGCGCTGAAGATCCGCTCGACCGAAGGCGTCGGCACCATCGTGTCGGTGCGCATCCCGCTGAAGAAGGCGCCGGCCGCGGTGAAGGTCGCGGCTTAGGTCAGAGCGGTTCACCAGCGGACCAGCGCCCGCTGTGCTGCCCAAAACAGGGGAAAACGTCGACTTCGGGTTTTATTGCAGAATTGCTAATATTACGATTGGCTCAGCCGGCTTGCCCCCGCGCCGGTCAGGCCCGGCGGTTGGTCGAACCCACCCCAACGAACTGTCGGGCCGCTAAACTGAGCCAGTAGGGTTTAGATCGTTTACGGCTGCCGACGCCGGGCTCGCCTCGGCGCCTTTCGATGCCCGTCTATAG
>NZ_RZSB01000964.1:0-1948 GCF_004023285.1 Mesorhizobium sp. M2A.F.Ca.ET.067.02.1.1 | reverse complement strand
GGTCGGATGTTGCCATCGCAGAAGCGCTTCAAAACCTCGGATGCGATCGCTCCCGAGATCGAGAAAGGGTTGAAATGCAAGCCAAAGCTGGTCGCTGGCGAGCGCAGATGCCAGATCGCGTTCAAGGGCATGGCGCCTTGTGGCAGCTTCATCGTCGTTTGCGCTGAAAAACTGGATGGAACCCGTCCCCAGCGTCTTAGCCCTGTGTAGCGCGGTGTCGACGCAGCGCAGGAGTTGATTGGCATCCAAACCATCAGTGGGCGCCAAAGCGATACCGATAGAGGCCCTACAATATATTTCGCGTGCTTCAATCATGAAAGGGGTGCGCATGCCATCTATGATCTGTTTGGCTAAGCACCTGATTTGATCTGGCCTAATATCGCACGTGACGATTATAGCAAATTCGTCGCCCTCCAATCTCGCGATGCCATCGCTCTCCCGCGTCGATTTCCGAAGTCTCGCAGCCACTTCGACCAAAAGGGCATCCCCTATTGCGCGGCCAAAGCGATCGTTCACCTCGTCGAAATTGTTAAGATCGAACAAGAGTAACGCAAAGTGCTGGTTAAACTGCTTTGCGTCCACCAACGCGTTTTCCAGCCGCTCGTTGAAGCTGAACCGGTTTGGCAAACTCGTTAGAACATCCCTGCGAATGGCATTTTCGCTTTCCGCTTGCAGAATGAAGCGTCGGGTAAATTCGGACGCGTGAGCAAGCACGGCACGAAACAGCGTGATGGCGTAGCTCACCATCAGGATTGCGACGGGCACATTGACGGCTCCATCCAGCCACACAATCGCAACCGCCGAACCGACGAAGATCGGCAGCGTATACGCGACGGCCGCAATAGGAATCGTGGAAAAAGAAGCGGCACCGCCTGCGATCATGCCAGCGCTCAGGCAGGTAATGACAACCTGGGCGGCACTGGTTGCTCCTCCGAAGAACAGAACGGGAAGTGCACCCCACCAAGTGCCGAACAGGAAGGCGTTTCGCACCAGGTTTTGCGTTGTCCGGCGAGACACTGACCTTGGTTTGACTGACTGAAACGATGATCTCGCTCTTAGGCCTACGAACCCAGCGGCGGCGATGATCACACTCGCCCAGAGGATGGCTTTCGTCTGGTCGGGCGAGCCCCAGACCGCGATAACAAAAGTGGCCGCATTGAGTATGTTCGCAGCCATGCCAAGAAGCGTGCTGCGAAGCACGATACTGACCTGCTCCGCCCTGATGCGGCCGGCAAGCGGTTCGATCGTTGAGGGCCCGCCAAAAGCACGCAGGTCTCCCGCCAGGAGGTCGCCGAGCCTTGCGGCAGACAGACGCTGCATCACTCTTACACTCCCCGCGCTAGAGTAGTCAGCTGCGTATTGGTCGGTCCCCTAACACCGAACAATTCTGAAAAAGTAAATTCAACCGCAAATTTGGACCGCCTAGTAGGGAAGCCAAGGGCTTCGGAAATTCGAAGATAGTGAAAACGCGATGCTCCCGTAGGACATCGCCGACCCAACCTGATCCCAATTATGCCCGTTCGCCCTCCGCCTTGTAGTCGGCTAACCAAAAGACCGGCAGGCTTTGCTGCCAAAGCTCGCTGGCACAGAAAATCTACACTATGCGCCCTGAGGACCTTTGGCTCTCCCCGGTCGGATCAGCCGGGCAGCATCGTCATGATCCGGTGGCCCGTGCGGGCATGCTGACCTCCCACCTTTGAAGGCTGGCAACTCGACGAGCCGTCCCAAAGTCCAGCAGACACAGAAGGCCTTCTCCACGATCGAGTCGGGAACGCTGCGGGACGCAGGCGAGTTTTGCAGAGATGCCGGTCTCGATCTCCTCGAAGGCGAAGCAAGCCTGCTCGTCGGTTCGCGCCGTCGTTTTTTCGGACCAAGGTTCGCCCCAAAGAAAAGGGCGGCATTTCTGCCGCCCTCTCGTATGCATAAGCCAAGTGGCTTGGATTAGAAG
>NZ_RZSB01000963.1:0-1950 GCF_004023285.1 Mesorhizobium sp. M2A.F.Ca.ET.067.02.1.1 | reverse complement strand
TCTCTTCCCATTTCTCGGTCTCGATATGCGAGGAATAGGGAAGCTCCTGGTGCAGCCGCAGATAAAGCTTTTCGCGGGTGATTTCCGCCGCAAGCTGGCGCATCGGCAGGTCGGAAATCTGGTCTTCCGGGTAATACCAAGGGCCAGCGGGCAACGTCTCGGCGAGATAGTCGAGCAGGTCCTTGCAGCCGGAGCCGGTGAGCGCTGAGACCATGAAGGTGCGCTTGAACGGCACGCGCTCGTTCGCGGTCGCGGCCAGCGCGAGAAGCGTCTCTGGCTTGACGCGGTCGACCTTGTTGAGGACGAGCAGCATCGGCTGGCGGACGTCCTTCAGCCGGTCGAGGATGGCGTCTGCATCGCCCTTGATGCCGCGCTCGGCGTCGATCAGAAGCACTACGACATCGGCATCCTTGGCGCCGCCCCAGGCGGTGGTCACCATCGCGGTGTCCAGCCGCCGCTTCGGCTTGAAGATGCCGGGCGTATCGACGAACACGATCTGCGCGTTGTCATGCGTGGCGATGCCGCGCACGATGGCGCGGGTGGTCTGCACCTTATGGGTGACGATCGACACCTTGGCGCCGACCAGTTGGTTGACCAGCGTCGACTTGCCGGCGTTGGGCGCGCCGATCAGCGCGACGAAGCCGGAGCGCGTCGGGGGAACTTCAGGGGTTTCATTTTCTGTCATGCCGCGCTCCATACGCCTTCGCGCAGCAAAAGAGTAGCCGCGGCGGCCTGCTCCGCCTCGCGCTTGGAGCGGCCGCTGCCGGTCGCCGGAGCAAATGAGCCGACCTTGACGCTGACGGTGAACAGCGGGTCGTGGTCCGGTCCCTCGCGGCCGTCGACCCGGTAAGCCGGCACGGCGCCGGCGGCTGCCTGGTGCGCCCATTCCTGCAATTCGGTCTTGGCGTCGCGCCGCGCCGCGCCGATCGCCTGCGAGCGCGGCTGCCAATAGCGATGGATGAACGCGCGGGCAGCCTCGAGGCCACCATCCAGGTAAAGGACCGCAATCAGCGATTCCAGCGCGTCGGCGCGCAGATTGGTGCGCTTGCGCCCGTCGAGATTGCGCACATCGGAGCCGGCGCGGATCAGCTCTGGCAAGCCGATCTCCTCGGCGATGTCGGAGAGCGCCTCGGCATTGACCAGCGCGTTGAGACGCAGCGACAGCTCGCCCTCGGCTGCATCTGGAAAGGCTGCAAGCAGCATGTCGGCGACGACAAGGCCGAGAACGCGGTCGCCCAGGAACTCGAAGCGTTCGTAGTCGACGCCGGCATGGGTCGAACGCGCGCTGGCATGGGTCAGCGCGCGCTGCAGACGCTGGCGATCGGCGAAGGCATGGCCGGTGCGCGGGGCAAGAGCCTCGGCGAGGGCATCGGCGGTCAAACGCTTGCTGGCCGCCATCGCTCTAGTGGACGAAATGGAACAGGCGATCGGCACGCATCAGCGACGGCCACTTCCAGATCTCGAGCGGGCTCGCCTTGCCGGCGATCGAGAAGAAGATGAGATTGGCGCGGCCGACCAGGTTTTCGGCAGGAACAAAGCCGACGGTGAAGCGGCTGTCGGAGGAGTTGTCGCGGTTGTCGCCCATCATGAAATAGTGGCCGGGCGGCACGGTCCATTCGCGGGTGTTGTCGCCGATCGAATTCGGCGTCAGGTCGAGCGTGTCGTAGCTGACACCATTCGGCAGCGTCTCGTGATAGACGTCGACGGGCTGAGGCACTTCGGTGATGTCGGGATTTTCGATCTGGCCGGTCTTCACGCGCGGCACGCCGACGTCGTTGATGAAGAGCTGGCCGTCCTTCATCTGGATCTTGTCGCCGGGCAGGCCGACGACGCGCTTGATGTAGTCGACCGATGGGTCCGGCGGGAACTTGAACACCACCACGTCGCCGCGCTTGGGCTCCGAGCCCCAGATGCGGCCGGAAAAGATATCGGGACCGAACGGCAGCGAAT
>NZ_RZSB01000962.1:0-1952 GCF_004023285.1 Mesorhizobium sp. M2A.F.Ca.ET.067.02.1.1 | reverse complement strand
CACCAGCCAAGCAAGGCGGCGCTGCTGATCGAGATCTACCAGAGGCAGAAGCATGTCGAGACACCCGACACCGGAAACGTCGAGGACGACCTGGCGGGCTTTCTCGAAAATCTCTTCGCCCATTGGCGCGACACCCCGTCGGGCAACATCTACCGCTCGCTGATCGCGGAGGCGCAGTCGGACGAGGCAGCCGCGGCCGTGCTTGCCGAGTATTCGAAGGAACGCCGCAGCCATACCGGCCGGATCATCGAGCGCGCCAAGGCGCGGGGCGAGGTGGCGGCCGATGTCGATGCCGGGATCGTCGCCGATCTGATTGCGTCCTACGCCTGGCGGCATCTGCTGACCGGACGGCTCGACGAGGACGTGGCGGCGATCCGCGCGGCCGTTGGCTACATCACGCGGGGGATACTGACCGCCTGAGCCAAAAGCAAAGGGCGCCGCATGGCGCCCTTTTCAGGATAATCAGGCCGACAGCGGATTACTTGCCCGCTTCCAGCGTGTCGACGTCCTTCTTGAGCTTCTCGTCCGAGATCTCGACCTTGGCGGCGGCGCGCAGGTCCTTCACCATGGCGAAATACTTGTCGCGGATTACCGCCTGCTTGGCCTGGTCCTTGACGTCGTCGAAGGCCGGCGGCTGCTTGGCGCGCTTGTCCTCGAGCTTGATGACGTGCCAGCCGAACTGCGTCTGCACCGGCTCCTTGGTGTACTTGCCGACGTCGAGCGCGAAGGCCGCCTTGTCGAATTCCGGCACCATCTGGCCCGGTCCGAACCAGCCGAGATCGCCGCCACTGGTTTTGCCCGAGGGGTCGTTGGTGTGTTCGTTGGCGAGCTTCTGGAAGTCGGCGCCGCCGTCGAGCTGCTTGATGATCGCCTCGGCCTCTTCCTTCGTCTTCACGAGGATGTGACGCGCATGCACTTCGTTGACTGGCGGCGTGTTGGCGATCTCCTGGTCGTAGCGGGCGCGGACTTCGGCGTCCGTGACCTTGTCGACCACTTCCTTCTCGACGACCTCGCCATGCAGCGCGCGCGCCTGCAGGAAAGCCATGCGGCGCTGGAAGTCGGCGTCCTTGTCAAGGCCGCTGTCGACCGCCTTCTTGGCCATGACGCGGATTTCGATCGCCGCCGAAAGGGCGGCCGCGCGGCGCTGATCGGGCGGCAGCTGCGCGAACTGCTGCGAGAGTTCGCCTTCGGCGAGCTGAAGATCGGCCTCGGTCAGCTTCTCGCCATTGATGGTGGCGACCACGGCATTGGGATCGACCGGCGCGGCGGGAGCGGTGGCAGGCGCGGTGGCATCCGCGGGCTTGGTCTCCTGCGCCATCAGCGGCGACAGGCTAAGAGCCGAGAGCCCGAAGGCCAGACCGAGGCTGGCGAGCGAGGCGCGGCGGAACGACAGGGGCATCAAGATAACTCCAATGGGATTGCCAATGAGGATCGCGTGAGCGGAAGGGTTCCAGATCAGTCGAATTGTGGCGGAATTTGGCGCTGCCCATAGGGCTAACGCGGCGTTGACATCGATTGAGCCCCCTCTTATCTGTCCAACGACTTGGCGTCCAGAACCGTTTTCCGGGCGCTTTTTGCGTTTGTCCGCATTCACGCGGATTTGATGGGCCCGCCAGGCGCCTGTCGCAAACGGCCAAAATTGCTATCGAAAGGACCATTGGATGGTCAGTCTCGGCGGTCTCGCCCGTAAGGTTTTCGGTTCTTCCAACGACCGGCGCGTCAAGTCGACCCGACCTAGGGTCGAGGCCATCAACGCCATGGAAAACGAGATGCGGGCGCTTTCCGACGCCGAGCTTGCCGGGCGCACGGAGAAATTCCGCCAGGATCTCGCTAACGGCGCTTCGCTCGACGACCTGCTGGTCCCGGCCTTCGCCACGGTGCGCGAGGCGGCCCGCCGCGTGCTCGGCATGCGGCCTTTCGACGTCCAGTTGATCGGCGGCATGGTGCTGCAC
>NZ_RZSB01000961.1:0-1958 GCF_004023285.1 Mesorhizobium sp. M2A.F.Ca.ET.067.02.1.1 | reverse complement strand
CCCCACGAGGGGGGAGATTGGCAGCTTCGGCGCTGCGCCCATTCTGCAACGTTGAAGATTGGCGAAAGCGGAGGTGCCGGCTGATCTCCCCCCAAGTGGGGGAGATGTCCGGCAGGACAGCGGGGGGCGCGAAGGAATGCAATCATTTCAGGTTGATTGTCGGGTGTCTTACTTTGCCTTGCAAGGCTGACACCGGTCTCTATCCACGCTATATGCGCCGCTTCGAACAAGGATAGCCTGCCATGACCGGAACACAGCGATCAAGCGAGGGGTTGGATGCCCGCCGCCGCAAGCTGCTGTTCCGGTCATGGCATCGTGGCATGCGCGAGATGGACCTGATCCTCGGTTGCTTCGCCGACGCCGAGATCGGCGCCTTGACCGGCGATGAAATCGACCAATATGAGAGGCTTCTCGAAATTCCCGACACCGATTTCCTGCCGATGGTCACCGGCGAGCACCCGGTTCCGCCCGATGTCGATTGCGCGGTGCTGCGGAAAATCATGGCGTCGCGCCGGACCATGACATTTTGAAAAACGCCTATCCATGAGCCTCATTCCTTCCATCGGCCTGCCCAAGGGCCGCGCCGGCCAGTTCATCGTCGATGGCGTCGCCGACGGCTACGAAGCCTTCGCCCTGGTCCAGACGGCGCAGGAGATCGCGCCCGACAAGCCGGTGCTGTTCGTCGCGCGCGACGGCCAGCGGCTGCCGGCGATCATCGAAGCCCTCGCCTTTGCCGCGCCGGGCCTGCCGGTGCTGGAACTGCCGGCCTGGGACTGCCTGCCTTACGATCGCGTTTCGCCCGGCGCCGATGCCGCGGCGCGGCGGCTCGGCGCGCTTTCCGCCATGATCGCGCTGGCGAAGAAGCCGCATCGCGCCGTGATCCTCACCACCGCGAATGCCCTGTTGCAGCGTATCCCGCCGGCCGAATTGATCGAGGCGCAGACCTTTCACGCCAGGCCCGGCAACCAGATCGACATGAACGCGCTGATCGCGCGGCTGGAGATTTCGGGCTTCGAGCGCGTGCCGACGGTGCGCGGGCTCGGCGAATTCGCGGTTCGCGGCGGCATTCTCGACCTCTTCGCACCCGGCTGGAGCGAGGCGCTCAGGCTCGACTTCTTCGGCGATACGCTGGAATCGATCCGCGTCTTCGACGTGGCAACACAGCGCACCACCGGGCAGCGCAAGTCGATGTCGCTGCAGGCGATGAGCGAGGTGGCGCGGACGCCGGAGACGATCAGCCGCTTCCGCCGTTCCTATATCGAAGCTTTCGGCGCGCCGTCGCGCGACGACGCACTCTATGCGGCGGTGAGCGAAGGCCGGCGCTTTGCCGGCATGGAGCACTGGCTGCCCTTCTTCTATGAGCGGCTGGAGACCGTGTTCGACTATATGCCGGATGCGCCCGTGGTTTTCGACCATCTGGCGCATGAGGCGTTGGCCGAGCGGCACACGCTGATCCTCGACCATTACGAGGCGCGCCGGAAACAGGCCGACAGCGCGCTCAAGGACGCCGTGCCCTACAAGCCGGTGGCGCCGGACCTGCTTTACCTGTCGCCGGACAATCTCAAGGCTTCGCTCGGTCCGCGCGAAGATATCGACTTCACGGTGTTCGATGCCCCGGATGTCGGAGGCAAAAAGGTCTTCCATGCCGGCTCGCGGCACGGCCGCAGCTTCGCCGAGGAGCGCGCCGACCCGAATATCAACGTGTTCGACGTGGTGGTGAAGCACATTGCCGATGAGCGCGCCGCGCGTCGCCGTGTCATTGTCGCTGGCTGGACCGAAGGCTCGCTCGACCGGCTCGGCCAGATCCTGGCTGAACATCTTCTTGGCAATCTGAAGACCGTCGCGACGCTTGCCGAGGTCGAAAAGCTCGAGCCGGGGCAGGCGGGCCTTGCCGTGCTGCCGCTCGAATCCGGTTTCGAGACCGACGACATGGTAGTCGTCGCCGAGCAGGACATCCT
>NZ_RZSB01000960.1:0-1959 GCF_004023285.1 Mesorhizobium sp. M2A.F.Ca.ET.067.02.1.1 | reverse complement strand
TCGACGGCGTGGCCCAGGTGTCGATCTTCGGCCAGCAGAAATACGCGGTGCGCATCCAGATCGATCCGTCCGCACTTGCCGCGCGCGGCATCTCCATCGATCAGCTGCAGGCGGCGATCGCCTCGGCCAACAGCAACACGCCGCTCGGCGTGCTGCAGAACAACAAGCAGCAGTTGACGATCACCGCCAACACGCAGCTGACCAATGCCGCCGGTTTCTCCAACCTCATCATCGCCACGAAGAACGGCCATCCGGTGCGGCTGGGCGAGGTGACCCGCGTCGTCGATTCCGTGCAGACCACGACAACGGCGAGCTGGTATGACGGCACCCGCGCGATCATCATGGCGGTGCAGCGCCAGCCCGATGCCAACACCGTCGACGTCGTCGACAAGGTCAAGGCGATGCTGCCATCCTTCCAGGACCAGATGCCGGCCGTCGCCCAGATCAAGCTGCTCAACGACCGCTCGACCTCGATCCGCCAGGCCGTCGACGACGTTCAGTTCACGCTGCTGTTGACCATCGCGCTCGTGGTGATGGTGATCTTCGTCTTCCTGCGCCGGGTGACGGCGACGATCATCCCGGCGGTGGCGGTGCCGATCTCGCTGATCGCCACACTTGGCGCGATGTTCCTGTTCGGCTTTTCCATCGACAACATCTCGCTGATGGGACTGACTTTGGCCGTCGGCCTCGTCGTCGACGACGCCATCGTCATGCTCGAAAACATCTTCCGCCACATGGAAGAGGACGGGCTGTCGGCCTTCGACGCCTCGCTGAAGGGCGCGCGCGAGATCGGCTTCACCATCATCTCGATCTCGATCTCGCTGGTGGCGGTGTTCATTCCCGTGCTTCTGATGGGCGGCGTCATCGGCCGCATCTTCAACGAATTCGCCGTCGTGGTGACCGTCGCCATCCTGGCCTCGATGTTCGTCTCGCTGACGCTGACGCCGATGCTTTGCTCGCGGCTGCTGTCGGTGACCAAGGCGGATCGCGAGGCGCATGGCGCCGGCAGGCATGACATCGTCACCCGTGCCTATGACTGGCACTTGAGCTTCTGCCTGCGCCACACCTTCCTGATTTTCCTGGTCTTCATCACCACTGCCGCGGCGTCGGTGTGGGTGATCCAGGTTTCGCCGAAGGGCTTCTTCCCGCAGGAGGATATCGGCCAGATATCGGTCACCACCATGGCGCGCCAGGACATCTCGTTCGACGCCATGGCGAAGCTGCAGGGGCAGGTGGCCAGCGTGTTCTCGAAGTCGCCCTATGTCGACCATGTGGCCTGGTCGGCCGGCAGCGGCAACAACGCGCTCAACCAAGGCCAGCTTTTCGTCCAGCTCAAGGGCAAGGACCAGCGCCCCAACATCGACAAGGTGCTCTCGGATCTGAGGCGCCAGCTGGCCGGCGTGGCGGGCATCGAGACCTATATGCAGCCGGTGCAGAACCTGCGGCTCGGCTCGCGGTCGTCCGCCAGCGCCTACCAGCTTGTGGTTCAGGGGCTCGATACCAAGCAGACCGACGTCTGGGCACAAAAGCTCAATGATGCCATGGCCGCGGACCACACGGTGTTCACCGACGTCACCAGCGACCTGCAGAACAACGCCTTGCAGGCATCGCTTGTGATCGACCGCGACAAGGCCGCCCAGCTCGGCATCGACACCGACACGCTGCGCTCCGCGCTTTATGGCGGCTTCGGCACCGACCAGGTCTCGACGATCTTCGGTTCGGCCGACAGCTATGAGGTCATCACCGAGCTCGACCCCAAGATCGAATGGTCGCCGGAACACATGCTGGCCATCCAGATGCGGACGTCGAGCGGCACGCTGGTGCCGCTGGGCGCCTTCGCCCGCGTCGACCGCACGGCCGGCGCCCTGACGATCAACCAGCTCGGACAGCTGCCGGCGGTGACGATCTCCTACAACCTGCCGCAGGGCGTGTCGCTCGGCGACACGGTGACCCGCATCG
>NZ_RZSB01000095.1:0-12077 GCF_004023285.1 Mesorhizobium sp. M2A.F.Ca.ET.067.02.1.1 | reverse complement strand
CGGGCATTCCGGGCGGCCTCGTCGCGCCGTCGCTGGCGGTGGGCGCGGGGCTGGGCAGCACGCTGGGCCTGGTCTTCGGCATGGCCACTGGCACCGCGGCGTTGCTCGGCATGGCCGGCTATTTCGCCGGCGTCGTGCAGGCGCCGATGACGGCCTTCGTCATCATCCTCGAAATGACCGGCAATCACGATAATGTCATCGCGCTGATGTGCGCGGCAATGCTGGGTTACGGCACGGCAAGGCTCATCTCCAACGAGCCGCTCTACCACGCGCTGTCGCGCGTCTTCATCGCCGAGGCGATCCGGCGGCGCAGGGTTGCCGGGGCAGAACAGCCGCTGTGAAAGCGAGGACCGGATTGAGACCCGGCCTGCTTGTCCAAAAACGCCAGCTTATCTGGCAGACGAGATTTCGATTACAATCGGATGATCGCTGAGCAAAAGGTCGAGCGAGGTCGTGTTCTTCACTGTCCGGACAGGATCGGTGCCGACAGTCGGATCATAGATGCTTATGGAAGTCGCCGTGGCGCCAAGGCGCACGGTCACCTGGTCCTGGTCGTTCAACCGTTCGTCCCAGACGACCAGTTGGAACGTCCCATCACTGCGCCGCAGGAGAAGATCATGAACTGTTGGAGGCTGGTCCGCGATTGTGTAATCCAACGTGCCGGACGTAGCGACCGTACCCTCGTCAGTCAGAATAGTCGTAACGTTGTGAAGGTAGGTCGCGGCCTTGCGGGGTGAATAATCGGGCCTGAAGAAACCGAACGACTGGTTGCCGGCCTCATCGGTGCGGTCCCTCAGCAGATAGACCGAAGTGTAGGCATAACCACGCTTGAACTGTGCGAAATACAAATTCAACAAATTCAAACCCTGCAACTCTTCGGTGACCGGTCCCTGGATATTGGTTCCCGTCTCGGTCGTGACACGCGGCAGTGTTTCAAGTTGTTCAGGCGGGTAGCCCCGGAACCATTTCGACCATGTCAGACCGAAGTTTCCGAATAGTCCGTCGACCCGCGAAGCATAGGTTGGGTCGGCAGCATCCCACACCTTGTTGTCGGCCGGATAGGGCGAATGCGGGTGGTAGAGGTAGTTGTGTACATTCGCGTAGTCCGCATATCTGGTGCCGTCCGGCATCAAGGTTTCAGCGTCCTGAGGAATTGCAAGAAACTGAAGGCCAACGTTGTCATTTTGCGCTCCCGGTTCCGAAATCGACCACACGGGGTACTTCGCCAGCGCCGGATCCGTCTTGACCGCGTGGTAAAGGTCTCGCTGCAATTTCGCGACCGCCATCCAGGAGTACCCGCGCCCACCGCCTTTCTCGCCTCGATACTCAACAGCCCAGTTGTTTGGCTCGTTGTTGCCCTCAAAAGCCAGCAGCGCGTCGGCCTGCGCCAATACCTTGCCGGTTTCCATCAACCTCTTCAGGTCAGACCCACCGCTCACCAGTCCCCAACTCAGCCTGGCACCGGTTTGCCGATGCAGTTCCAGAAAGGTCTGCATGGTCGTGGGGCCGTTGTCAGTTAACCCCTCTATTCCCGCCCTCACCCACCGGAAGCCGCAATAGCGGACCATCTCGACGGTCTTAGCCAAAGGCTGGCCCCGGTCAGGAAATGTGCTGACGACACCGATGCTGTTCAGAAAATCCGCGGTCGCAACGGCGGCTCTTGGGTCGGCGCGCGAATCCTGAGACCAAAGAGCCAACATCGCGGCGATCGCAAGACACTGGTGTTGGGCGCTCACGAAAGGGTTCCTTCCGGTCCGCTCGCGGGGGAATATGGCTCGGCCTCGGGTTGTCCTCATCTTGCCGGTCTGAGCCATACATGCCCACCATAGCAACCAGCCTTGCTTTGCCGTAACACCCATTCCGCTATTCATCTACAAAATAGCCGTAGGATCTGATGCTCATTTCATGAAAACGCCAACCCGCTCTCCGATGCGCAATTGCGCATCGAATCCGTTTCACATTCTTTCCGGAATTGCTCTCAAATGAAAAAGGCCGGGCTTGCGGCCCGGCCATCGGATTCAGACTCGGTCCCTGCCTACTTGCACTTGGCGATCGAGGCCAGCGCGGCCGATATGCCCTTCAGCGAGAAGACATAGGAGGTGGGGTTGCCGCGGCCGGACTTCGCCTGCACCTTCATGTCGGTGCCGGTCTTCATGGCAGCGATCAGCACCGGCTCCTCGGCGGCGTTCTCGACCCAGGCGGACTTGCCGCGGGTGAACATCGAGAAGCTCTTCTTGTCGATGGTGACGGTCGCCTTCGAGCCTTCCTGGAAGTTGTAGCCGGCGATGAACTGCGGCTCGTAGGAAACCTGCTGTCCGGGACGCTGGCTGACGAAGAAGAACATGTCGCCATGGTCGAGCGACGGCGGCTGCTTGTCGGTCGGCACAGTCAGCACATAGCAGACCTTGCCGGCCTGCGACTGATAGCTGTAGGTGCCCCAGGCGTTGTGCTGGCCGATCTTGGTCGCCTGCTGCGCCAGCACCGGCGGCGCGAAGGCGGCCGCCAGGACCAGGCTGGAAATTGTAGCAATCAATCCGCGCATCGTTCTTCCCGTATTCCAAATGGTGCGGAGGCGGGCCGCGTGGCGTCCTGCCGTCGCTTCATTTTGATTTAATCAGGGTTACCAAACGGTGAATCGTCCACGAGAAAAGGAACTCACCCCAGGAAACCGCCCACCCAAGGCACATCACGCCGAAGGGTTCGAGCGACGTGCTTGGGTCTCTTTTCTTGTGCATGTCGTTATCCCAAAACCGCTACGCAGTTTTGGGCGACATGCAGTCGCGCCGCCACCGTTGAAAGCGGCTGGCGCGACGTCCCGGCGCGGAGTTGGATGCCACGAAAACGGCAAGAGTTTGTCTTTTCGCGCGCGCTGATTTGCGGGCTGAGCAAGCGGCCGTCAGCCCTTGTCGGCCAGCGCGTCCTTGGCGGCCTGCCTGTGGGCGGCCGTGATATGGGCGCTGACGGCGGTGATCGCCGCGGTCAGCACCGCAAGGTCGTCGGTGTAGCCGAGGCCGACGACGAAATCGGGAATGAAATCGAACGGCAGGACGAAATAGCCAAGCGCACCGAGCAGGGTGGCCTTGGCGCGCAGCGGCGTATTCTTGTCCATGGCGCAGTAATAGGCGGCGACGACTTCGTCCATGAACGGAATTTGCCGCGCCGCCTTCTTGGCGGTGCGCCAGAATTTGTCACGGATCTCGCCTTCGCCGGCAAGCTTGTCGCCGAACCCGACGAAATCGAAACCGGAACCTTGCGTCATCAATCGCTCCTTGGCGGCCGCGCGCAACCCATGCGTGCCGACCCGCCGCGAAAGATGTGGTGAAAGCGGGGGGCTCCTGCAAGAGTCTAGGGGTTGGTTGGGCGGAAAATCGGAACGAGACGCCACAGCACTTCAAATGCTGGTTGGTGGCAATCGCCTCAGTTTGGCGATTGGCCGAGCTATTCCTCCGATCGTCATCCACGGGCGAAGCAAGGAGCGAAGCGACGCGCGCAGACCCGAGGATCCATTCCGTTACCTTCGAGCGCCGCTCACGGTGCAGAATTCTGCTCCGCTACAATCCTCGACCACGGTCACGGAATGGATCCTCGGGTCTGCGCTCCGCTTCGCGTCGCTCCGCCCGTGGATGACGAAGTGACGACGCCTCGCCCTCAGTGAAAATACCGGTTCATCCGCTTTGCCAACTCGATATCGAGCGCCGTCACGCCGCCGGCGTCATGCGTGTTCAGCGTCACGTCGACGGTCTTGTAGACATTGGACCAATCCGGATGATGGTCCATCTTCTCGGCGGCCAGCGCCACGCGGGTCATGAAGGCAAAGGCCTCGGAGAAATTCTTGAAGACGAAGCTGCGCTTGATCGACGCGCCGTCGGCGGCGAGCGACCAGCCGTCGAGCTCGACCAGAGCGGCGGCGATCGCGTCCTTGCTTAGTTTTTCTCTCGTCATGATGATTTCCCGTGCTATCTCGAATTTGACCCCACCATAATGCAAGTCGCCCAAAGCTGCTTTGTGGTTTTGGGGTTCCAAATGCACAAACGGCGCATATCGAATGAGCATAAAGCCCATAAATTCCGTTCTGTTCGTCTGCCTCGGCAATATCTGCCGTTCGCCGCTCGCCGAGGGCGTGTTTCGCGCCGTCTGGGCCGAGCGTGGCCGGGGCCACGAAATGCTGCTCGATTCGGCCGGGACCGGCGGCTGGCATGCCGGCCAGGAGCCGGACCGGCGCTCGATCGCGGTGGCCTCGAAGCATGGCGTCGACATTTCAGGGCAGAGGGCACGCAAGGTGCTGCCGGGGGATTTTTCGCGCTTCGACCTGATCCTCGGGATGGACCGGGCCAATGTGCGCGACCTCAATGCGCTGGCGCCGCAGGCCGCGCGAGACCGCGTCCATCTCTATCTGGATTTCGCCACGGGAAGGGCCGCGGACGTGCCGGATCCCTATTATGACGGCGCCGAGGCCTTCGCTTCGGTCTACCGCATGATCCGCGAGGCGTCGGAGGCGCTGGCGAAGCGGCTCGAGGCGAGCGTTTCGGCGACCAGCGGCCAGGCTTCCTCGACGATGTAAGGGCCGCCGCCAACCGAATCGCGCGACGACATCAGCACGAAGCGGCCGACACGGAAGGGCAACGCGGCGAAATTGCCGCGCGCCGAAAGATATTGCGCGACGTCGAGCGGGCTTGCGTTGCGCAGGCGCGCCAGCGTCACATGCGGCGAGAATTTGCGCGGGTCGGCCGGTAGGCCGAGCCGCTGGCAGATGCGGTCGATCTCGCCCTGCAGCGCCGTCAGGTCCGGCGAGGCGGACACGCCGGCCCATACCGCATGGGGCTTCTTGCCGCCAAAGGCGCCGACGCCCGAGAGCGTCATCTGGAATGAGGGGCGGTGAACCCTGTCGAGGGCGTTGGCGATCTCATCGGCGACATGGCCTTCGACATCGCCGATGAAGCGCAGCGTCAGATGGTAGTTTTCGACGTCGATCCAGCGCGCCCCGGGCAGCCCGCCCCGGAGCAGGGACAAGGAGAGAGCGGCATCACGCGGAATTTCGAGGGCGGTGAAAAGACGTGGCATGTGAAGCCTCCTGTCCTCGAATCGAAACTCTCGGCCCTAGCGAATCATCGATATCAGCGCGGGGCAAGCGGTTTGTTGTCCACAATGTTTCCCCAGCGGAAAGCGTGGCTTTTCGGTCTCACGACGCACCGCCATTCGCGGCAATGGCCTTCTCGACCACGGGAAGGATACGCTCGACCATGATGTCGACCCCCTTGGGGTTGGGATGCAGGCCGTCTTCCAGCTGCATGTCGGCGTGGCCGGCGACGCCGTCGAGGAAGAACGGATAGAGGGGGACGCCGTATTTCTCCGCAAGCCGCGGATAGATGGCGTCGAACGCCTTCTGGTAGTCGGCGCCGAGATTGGGCGCGGCGCGCATGCCGGCCAGAAGCACCGCAATGTTGCGCTGCTTCAGCTTGCCGAGCATGGCGTCGAGGTTCTTTTCGGCGATGTCGGGTGAAAGGCCACGCAGCATGTCGTTGGCGCCGAGCTCGAGGATCACCAGCCTTGTGCCGTCCGGCACCGACCAATCGAGCCGCGCCAGCCCGCCGCTCGAGGTGTCGCCGGACACGCCGGCATTGGCCACGGTGACGTCGAGGCCCTTCGCCTTCAAGGCTGCCTGCAGCCTGTCGGTGAAACCCTGGCCAGGGGCGAGACTGTAGCCCGCCATCAGGCTGTCGCCGAAGCCGACGATGGTGAAGGTGGCGGCGTGCGCCGACGAAATGGCGCCGCAAAGGCCAAGGAAAAGGATGAGGGCTGCGAAAACGACGGGGGCTGCGGCAAAACGATGTTTGAATGCCATGCGGCGAGCCCCATATGACCGAAACAACCCAAGGAAGGAGACACGGGCCGTCTCCTTTTTCCACATATAGGGCGCTTTTATTGTGACAGAAGCCGTCATCGCGTTGAGGGACGTATCGCTGACGCTCGGCGAGGGCGCGTCCTCCGTCCATGTGCTGAAGGGCGTGAGCCTCGACGTGGCGGCCGGGCAAGCCACCGGCATTGTCGGCCCATCGGGCTCGGGCAAGTCCACGCTGCTGATGGTTCTTGCCGGCCTGGAACGGGTCGATTCGGGCACGGTCCGGATCGCCGGCGAATTGCTCAACGGCAAAGGCGAAGATCAGATTGCTTCGTTTCGGGGGCGCAACATTGGCATCGTGTTCCAGTCCTTCCACCTCATTCCCAACATGACCGCGCTCGAGAATGTCGCGGTGCCGCTCGAGCTCGCCGGCCATGCCGATCCGTTCGGGGTGGCCGCGCGCGAGCTCGCGGCGGTCGGGCTGAGCGACCGTGTGACGCATTATCCGGGCGAGCTTTCCGGCGGCGAGCAGCAGCGCGTGGCGATCGCCCGGGCGCTGGCGCCCTCGCCGCGCCTCCTCATCGCCGACGAGCCGACCGGGAATCTCGACCAGGCGACGGGAAAGCAGATTGCCGATCTTCTCTTCGCCAAGGCGGCGGAACGCGGCATGACGCTGGTGCTGGTCACGCATGATCCGGCGCTTGCCGCGCGCTGCGCGCGCCAGGTGTCGATGCGCTCAGGGCGGATCGAGGACGCTGCTCAGCTTAAAGTGACGGCATAATCGCATGGCGGAGACCCCCTCATCCGGCCCTTCGGGCCCCCTTCTCCCCGAGGGGAGAAGAGATCGCCGGGGCCGGCACCTCCCTCTTCTCCCCACCGGGGAGAAGGTGGCCGCGAAGCGGCCGGATGAGGGGGCCTGGCTCCGGACATTGAAGCTCGCCATCCGCTTCTCGCTGCGCGAGATGCGCGGCGGCCTGTCCGGCTTCATGATATTCCTTGCCTGCATCGCGCTGGGCGTCGCGGCGATCGGCGGCGTCAATTCGGTGGCGCAGGCGATCAGCGCAGGCGTCGCCAACCAGGGCCAGACGCTGCTCGGCGGCGATCTGCGCTTTCAGGTCAACCAGCGCAGCGCTTCGGATGCCGAGCTTGGCTTCATCAGGAGCCTCGGCACGGTTTCGCAGACCTCCGGCATGCGCTCGATGGCGCGGCTGGAAGATGGCTCCGACCAGGCGCTGGTCGAGGCCAAGGCCGTCGACGACGCCTATCCGCTCTACGGCGCGCTGGTGACTGATCCGGCGCTGCCTAAGGAGCAATTGTTCGGCGAAAGGTCCGGCGTGTTCGGCGCCGCCGCGCCAGACCTTTTGTTCGAGCGGCTCAATCTTCACGTCGGCGACCGGCTGAAGCTCGGCAGCGCCGTTTTTGAGCTGCGGGCGAGGCTGGTCAGCGAGCCGGACGCGGTGTCGGACGGTTTCGGCTTCGCGCCGCGGCTGATGATCTCCAGCCAGGGCCTCGCCGCATCCGGTCTGGTGCAGCCGGGCAGCCTGGTCGAGAACGCCTATAAGGTGAGGCTGCCGGAGGGGACTTCCGAAGCGCGGATCAAGGATATCCAGGCTCAAGCCGCGAAGGATTTCCCGCAGGCCGGCTGGTCGATCCGCACGCGCAGCAACGCGGCGCCGGCGCTGTCGGCCAATATCGAGCGTTTTTCGCAGTTCCTCACCCTGGTCGGGCTGACGGCGCTGGTGGTCGGCGGCGTCGGGGTGGCGAATGCCGTGCGCGCCTATCTCGACGGCAAGCGCGGCGTCATCGCCACCTTCAAGAGCCTCGGCGCCTCGGGCGGCTTCGTCTTCACCGTCTATCTCGTGCAGATCCTTTTGATCGCCGGCCTCGGCATCGTGCTCGGGCTGATCCTCGGCGCCGCAATGCCGTTCGTGGCGAGCGCCCTTCTGCAATCCGTGATCCCCGTGCCGGCGCAAGGCGGCTTTTATCCAGGCGCGCTGGCCATGGCGGCGCTGTTCGGCCTGCTGGTGACACTGGCTTTCGCGCTGCTGCCGCTCGGCCGCGCCCGCGATGTGCCGGCGACCGCGCTGTTCCGCGAGATGGGCTTCGAAAGCCGCGGCCTGCCACGTCTGCCCTATGCCGGTGCGGCGCTGGCGATCGTCGTTGCGCTGGCGGCGCTGGCCATCCTCTCGGCCAACGACTACCGCATCGCCTCGATATTCGTCGGCGCCACGGTCTTTGCCTTCCTGGTGCTGCGGCTGGTGGCCGTGCTGGTGCAGTGGGCGGCGAGGAAGAGCCCGCGCGTGCGCTCGGTTTCGCTGCGGTTGGCGGTGGGCAACATCCACCGTCCGGGCGCGCTGACGCCCTCGGTGGTGCTGTCGCTCGGTCTCGGGCTGACGCTGCTGGTAACGCTGGCGCTGATCGACGGAAATCTCAGGCGGCAGATCTCTGGCATCCTGCCGGAGCGGGCGCCGAACTTCTTCTTCGTCGACATCCAGAGCAGCGACGTCGATGCTTTCGCCAACCTTATCGGCAAGGAGTCGCCGCGGGGAGCGCTGGTCAAGGTGCCGATGCTGCGCGGCCGCATCATGGCGCTCAACGGCGTCGACGTCGACAAGGTGAAGATCCCGGCCGACGGCGCCTGGGTGCTGCGCGGCGACCGTGGCCTGACCTATGACGCCAGGCAGCCGGAGAATGCGACACTGACCGAAGGCGCGTGGTGGCCGCAGGACTATTCCGGCGAGCCGCTGGTGTCTTTCTCGGCCGAGGAGGGCAAGGCGATCGGGCTGAAGCTCGGCGACAGCGTCACCGTCAATGTGCTGGGGCGCAACGTCACGGCGAAGATCGCCAATTTCCGCCAGGTTGAGTGGGAGACGATGGGCATCAACTTCGTCATGGTGTTCTCGCCCAACGCCTTTGCCGGGGCGCCGCATGGCTGGCTGGCGACGCTGACCGACAAACAAGCCTCCACGGCCGACGACGCAAGGCTGCTCAACGCCGTCACCCGCGCCTTCCCGGCGGTGACGACGGTGCGCGTCAAGGACGCGCTCGACATCGTCAACCGGCTGGTCGCGCAACTGGGGACGGCGATCCGCACTGCTGCCGGCGTGGCGCTGATCGCCTCGGTGCTGGTGCTCTCGGGCGCCTTGGCCGCCGGCAACCGGGCGCGCATCCATGACGCCGTGGTGCTGAAGACGCTTGGCGCGACGCGGCGGACGCTGATTGCCGCCTTCTCGCTCGAATATGCGCTGATCGGCCTTGCGACAGCGCTGTTCGCGCTGGCCGCCGGCGGTATCGCCGCCTGGTTCGTGGTCGCGCATATCATGACGCTGCCGTCGCATTTCATGCCGGAGGTGGCGGTGGCGACGATCCTGGTCTCGCTGACGGTCACCGTCGGCATCGGCCTTGCCGGCACCTGGCGGGTGCTCGGCCATAAGGCGGCGCCGGTGCTGCGCAACCTCTAACCGAGCGCGGCTCCAAGTCCCGGCCCGATTAAATCTCTGTAAGAATGCCCGGCGGAAGGCCCAAAAACCGACCTTTCGCACTCTCACAAAGCGTTACGACCCGTTACCGTCTTGTTCTTGACGTCAAGAACTATCATATTTCGCAACAGGCATGCTGGAGCCCCGCCAGCGGCGCCTGGTCCAGGGATCAATCCAAGCGGACCTGTCACCGGACGGGGCAGAAGCAACAGAGGATTTCCAATGGCTGATCCCATTCGCAACTACCAGACGGGCGCCGCCTCCGGAGCGCGCGTCGATATCGATCAGGGCCTGCGCGCCTATATGATCAAAGTCTACAACCTCATGGGGCTTGGCCTGCTCATTACCGGCCTTGCCGCCTGGGGCGCCTTCCACCTCGCCGTCACCGGCGACGGCCAGCTGACTGGTTTCGGCCAGCTCATTTACGCCAGCGCGTTCCGCTGGGTCGTCATCCTGGCGCCGCTCGCCGCCGTGATGTTCCTGTCGTTCCGCATCCAGTCGATGAGCGTGGCGGCGGCGCAGACCACGTTCTGGGTCTATGCCGGCCTTGTCGGCCTGTCGCTGTCGACGATCTTCCTCGTCTACACCGGCACCAGCATCACCCAGACCTTCTTCGCCACGGCCGCGGCCTTCGGCGGTCTGTCGCTCTACGGCTACACGACCAGGCGTGACCTGTCGGCGTTCGGCTCGTTCCTGATCATGGGCGTGATCGGCCTGCTGATCGCGATGCTGATCAACATCTTCCTGCAGTCGTCGGCGCTCGCCTTCGCAATCTCGGCGATCGGCGTGCTGGTATTCGCAGGCCTCACCGCCTACGACACGCAGCGGATCAAGGAGATGTATTTCGAGGGTGACGTCGCCGACGTCGCCGGCCGCAAGGCGATCATGGGCGCCCTGCAGCTCTATCTCGACTTCATCAACCTGTTCATGTTCCTGCTGCAGTTCATGGGCGACCGCCGCTAAGGGCGTTACCGGTCTCACTGGACCATAGAGTTGCGAAAGGGCGGCCCAACGGCCGCCCTTTCCTTTTTTGCATGCCTTTGCTGTTATCGAGGCAGGAAAACAAACTGCATAGATTATGAGCAATATTGCGATCAGGGCTGCGACTGCGGCCGACCTTGACCGGATCACTGAAATCTACGCCGATGCGGTCGTCCACGGCACGGCGAGCTACGAGCTGGAGCCGCCCACCCGCGCTGAAATGGGGAACCGGTTCGACACTCTGGCGGCGGGCGGCTTCCCCTATCTGGTGGCGGAAAAGGGCGGCGCCGTGCTCGGCTACGCCTATGCCGGACCGTTCCGGCCGCGCCCCGCCTACCGATTCGTCATCGAGGATTCGGTCTATGTCGCGCCCGAGGCCAAGGGGCAGGGCGTCGGCTCGCTGCTGATGCGGGCGTTGATCGAAACGGCGCGCGCGGCTGGCTTCCGCCAGATCATCGCGGTCATCGGCGACGGCCGTGCCGACAGCGCCTCGGTACGGCTGCACGAGAAGCTCGGCTTCCACCATTCCGGGCGGTTGGAAGGATCAGGCTACAAGCACGGGCGCTGGCTGGACACGGTGTTCATGCAGCTGTCGCTGAATGGCGGCGCAGAGCTGCCACCTGATCCTGATTCGCTGCCGGAGCGGCGGTTTCGGGAATTGAGAGGAATTGAGGAACTGAAGAATTGAGGAATTGAAGAAAGACGGCTGCGAACTGGCGCGTCAGGCGCCCTTTTCCTCAGTTCTTCAATTCTTCAGTTCCTCAATTCCTCTTTTTTCCCCTAAGCCTCGACGACCTTCAGCTTGGCATCGAAGACCCCAAGCACGCGGCCGAGTTCCTGGCCGCGCTTGAGGATGCGGCCGCCTGCCGCGATGACGGCGAAGGCGCCTTGGCGGCGCGCCAGCTTGGGGTCCTTGACGATCTGGAACAGCGGCACTTCGCTGGCCCGGCGGAAGATGGAAAAGACAGCGCGATCAGTGAGATGATCTATAGCATAGTCGCGCCATTCATTGGCCGCCACCATGCGTCCGTAAAGCCTCAGGATCTGATCGAGCTCGCGCCGGTCGAATCGCACCGGCTGGTCGAGGCGTGCGCTGCGCGCCTCGTGCAACGGGATCAATATTCCGGATGCTTCCCCATCCTCCGTCCCGCCGCTGTGATCGGTCATGCCTCGATCCTTCGATTGAATCATGCGCCGGCCAAGGTTCGCGCTTTCAGGATCGAATTGCAAGGGCCAGCCAGGCATGCGCACGGTCGCGCGCTTTCCCAATCGTCCAGTCACGTTTGCGAAACATGTGTTGGAATTGGTGATCCTCTGCCACAATCTCGCCACAAATAATCCGCGCTCATGCCCCAATCTCCGACGAGTTTACCGGCGTTGCCTGAGACGGTTCGGTCCGGCACCGGCTCGTAAACCCCAAGCCCCCCGCCCACGGGTCAGCGTCGGATCGAACCAACCTCGGTTTTTCCTTGGAAAAATCAGGTGCGACGATCCCAAAACCTGAATGACCGGCGTCAGAAGCAAGCTGACGCCGGTTTTTTATTTTTCCTTCTCCCCTTGTGGGAGAAGGTGGCCGAGCGAAGCTCGGTCGGATGAGGGGTGTTGGAAGGAATGAGGCGGTGGCGGTTTCGAGCTTATGGCCAAGCTAGAGCACCCCTCATCCGTCTCGGCGCTGCGCGCCGATCCACCTTCTCCCACAAGGAGGGCTTTGCACGGAACTGAGTTGGTGATTCCGTATGTTCGGCATGAAGGGGAGATGATTCGGATGGTCGATCGCG
>NZ_RZSB01000959.1:0-1959 GCF_004023285.1 Mesorhizobium sp. M2A.F.Ca.ET.067.02.1.1 | reverse complement strand
GAGTAGGGGAGTAGGGCAGTAGGGCAGCAGTAGGGCAGTAGGGCAGTAGGGAGTAGGAGCTACTCGGGCGCTAATTTACGGATGAGGAGCCGCAAGAGTGTTCCTACGCTCTCACTTCGCACCATCAATTGTTGAGCTGCTTCGTTGGAGGTGATTCCGACGCGCTGCGCGATCAGCAAGTGAGTTTCCAACTCTTTGACTGATCCCTGTGCAATTCTAAGAAACTGTTGATAGGTCGCTCGGCTTTCTCGTCCAAAGCCCTCAGCGATGTTGGCAGGCACGGAAGCGGCTGCCCTGCGTAGCTGAGTTGTCAATCCATAGAGTTCTTCCTTCGGCCAGGCTCTTGTCGTTTCGTGCGAGGTCCATAGCCTGCTGCCAGACGACCAAATCCCTGTACGATTCGATCTTCGCCATCGTTCCCCCTACTGCCTTACTCCCCTACTGCCTTTCCTCACACATTGAGCAGCAGATATTCCCGCTCCCACGGGCTGATCACTTCCATGAAGGTCTCGAACTCGGCGCGTTTGATCGCGGTGTAGGTAGCGGCGAAGGATTTGCCGAGGATGGCGCCGAGCTCCGTATCGTCCTCGAAGAGGCCGACCGCCTCCAGAAGGCCGCGCGGCAGGTCGATTTCATCCGCGTTGGCGGTCGTCAGCACCGGCGGTTCCGACTTGATCTTGTTGTTCATGCCCACCAGCCCGCAGGCCAGCGACGCGGCCAACGCCAGATAGGGGTTGGCGTCCGACGACGGGATGCGGTTTTCGACGCGCCGCGCCGCCGGGTCCGAGCGCGGCACGCGGAAGGCGGTGGTGCGGTTGTCGTAGCCCCATTTGTTGTTGACCGGAGCCGAGGCCTGTTGCGTCAGCCGGCGGTAGGAATTGACGTAAGGCGCGAACATCACCAGCGCGTTCGGCACATGCTTTTGCATGCCGCCGATGAAGTGGAAGAAAGCGTCTGTCTCGGAGCCGTCTTCGGCCGAGAAGATGTTCTTGCCGGTCTTCTTGTCGACCACGGACTGGTGGATATGCATGGCCGAGCCCGGCTGTCCCTGGATCGGCTTGGCCATGAAGGTGGCGTAGATCTCGTGCTTCAGCGCCGCCTCGCGGATGGTGCGCTTGAACATGAACACTTGGTCGGCGAGCTCGATCGGGTTGCCGTGCCGCAGATTGATCTCGAGCTGGCCGGCGCCTTCCTCATGGATCAGCGTGTCGATCTCCAGGCCCTGCCGTTCCGAGAAATGGTAGATGTCGTCGATCAGCTCGTCGAACTCGTTGACGCCGGCGATCGAATAGCCGGCGCCGCCGCCGATCGGCCGCCCCGAGCGCCCGACTGGCGGCGTCAGCGGATAGTCCGGGTCGGGGTTCTTGCGCACCAGATAGAATTCGATCTCGGGTGCCACGACCGGTTTGAGCCCGCGCTCGTCATAGGCCGCAAGCACGCGCTTCAATACGTTGCGCGGCGTGAACTCGACCGAGCGGCCGTCCTGGTGCACGAGGTCGCAGATGACCGCCGCCGTCGGGTCTTCTTCCCAGGGCACCACGGTCAGCGTCGAGAGATCGGGCAAGAGCTTCAGGTCGCCGTCGTCCTCGGGATAGTGGAAGCCGTTGCCGTCTTCCGGGTAGCCGCCGGAGATCGTCGTCATGAACACGGCTGACGGCAGCGCCAGCGAGGTGTTGGAGGTGAATTTCTTCGACGGCATCATCTTGCCGCGGGCAACGCCGGCCTGGTCCGGCGTGATGCATTCGATGTCCTCGATGCCGCGCCACTCCAGCCAGGCGCTGGCTTCCTTCCAGTTCTTCACACCGCGTTCGTTTTTCAGGAAGGCAGGCGTGCGGGCGCGTCCCCCCCGGCTTGACGGACGGACTTCCTTTTTCTCAGGCGGCATCATTCACCAGATTGTGTTGCGGATTTCGGACTATAGCCGGGCGTCATGGCGGAAGGGAAGGGGAGGCGGGACAA
>NZ_RZSB01000958.1:0-1966 GCF_004023285.1 Mesorhizobium sp. M2A.F.Ca.ET.067.02.1.1 | reverse complement strand
ATGTGTCGGGCAGCGGTTACCGCATTGTGCCGGTGCTCGCCGTCGTACGTCCGGGCTTTTCGCTGACGCTCAATGCCGACGAAGTCGACGCCGCCTTCGAGGTTCCCCTGAGTTTCCTGATGGACCCGGCCAACCACACGCGCGACAGCCGCATGTGGAACGATCTCGAATGGTTTTTCTACGATATGCCCTATGGCGACCAGCGAATCTGGGGCGTCACCGCCGGCATCATCCGCACGCTGTATGAAAGGCTTTATGCGTGAGCGTCGAGCTGTCCCTCTCGGGCCAGGCCGGTTGGCTTGGCGACAAGGCCCTGCAGCAATTGCTGGCCGCGCTGAAGCAGGGCGGCGAGGAAGCGCGTGTCGCCGGCGGCGCGGTTCGCAATGCGCTGCTTGGCCAACCGGTGGCCGACATCGACATCGCCGCGACGACACTGCCCGAAGAGACCATCCGGCGCGCGGAGGCGGCCGGCTTCAAGACGGCGCCGACAGGGATCGAACACGGCACCATCACCGTGATTGCGGGTGGCAAGCCCTATGAAGTAACCACACTGCGCGCTGATGTCGAGACCGACGGCCGCCGGGCGAAAGTGACTTTCGGGCGCGACTGGAAGCTTGATGCCGAGCGGCGCGATTTCACGATGAACGCGCTCTATGCCGAAGCCGACGGCACGGTCGTCGATCTTGTCGGCGGCATTGCCGATATCGAGGCGCGGCGGCTGCGTTTCATCGGCGACGCGGAGGCACGCATCCGCGAGGATTATCTGCGCATCCTGCGGTTTTTCCGCTTCTTCGCCTGGTATGGCGACGGCCGGCCCGATGCCGAAGGCCTGAAGGCCTGCGCCAGGCTGAAGGAGGGGCTTGCCCAGCTTTCTGCCGAACGCGTCTGGTCCGAACTGAAGAAGCTGCTGTCGGCTCCGGACCCTTCGCGCGCTCTGCTCTGGATGCGCCAGGCCGGCGTGCTGACCGCCGTGCTGCCGGAAAGCGAGAAATGGGGCATCGATGCCATCCACGGGCTGGCCAGGACCGGGAAGGATCTCGGCTGGATCGACGATCCGATGCTGCGGCTCGAGGCAATCGTCCCGCCCGATGTCGCGCGCATGAAGACGCTTGGCGAGCGGCTGCGGCTTTCGAATGACGAGGCCGCTCGCCTGCGGCACTGGGCGCTGACCATCGCCCCGGACGCGAAGATGACCGAGACCGAACTGGCCAAGAAGCTCTACTACGGCGATCGCGACGGCTATCTCGACCGTATCCGGCTGGCGCTTGCCGCCGCGCGGACGCGTGCCGTGGAAGACAACCAGGCGATGATGGAGGCCGGCGGCCTTTCACGCCTGCTCAACTTCACGCTGAAATGGACAAAACCGGTGTTTCCGATCAAGGGCGCCGACCTGACCGAACTTGGGGCGTCGCCGGGGCCGAAGCTTGGCGCGACGCTGAAGAATCTCGAAAGGGAATGGGTCGGGTCGGGCTTCACCTTGGAACGCGGCGCGCTCATGGAACGCGCCGCGCAGGCCCTGGAGCCTTAGTCCGTCGGGCGACTGGCGCTAGTCCGCCGGGGCGACCGGCGCGACCTGTCAGCGTATCGCCACGGGAGCCAGCGCCCGCGAGAGACTTGCCTCGCCCTTGCCGTAGATGGACGGGTCGTAGTTGGCCAGCGTGTCGGTGCGGGCCGTGTTGAGCAGGTCGTTGGTGATCTGAACCGGCGTCGCCTTGGTGAACTTGCTGCCGATGATCGCGGCGTAGCCCGAGATGATCGGCGCGGCGAAGGACGTTCCGTAAAGACCGGTCTTGTCGCCTTCGACGCCGACCACCAGGAAATGGCTCTGCACCTGCGTATTGGTACCGGCGTAGTCGGAATACCATGCAAGCTGAGCCTTGTTGGCCGTCGTGCCGTTCGTCGACAGCGCGCCGACGAAGATCGCCGTCGATTTGCCGATCAGGGCAAGGTCGAGATAGTCCTGCTG
>NZ_RZSB01000957.1:0-1974 GCF_004023285.1 Mesorhizobium sp. M2A.F.Ca.ET.067.02.1.1 | reverse complement strand
CAGATATACGGCTGCAGGAGGTAATCCGGCTCATCTTCGCGCGCTTCCGTGAACTCGGCAGCGCGCGCCAGGTGTTGTTGTCGATGGCGGCGGATCAGATCCACTTCCCTCGACCTTCTGATGAGGACATGACCAGCTTCGTCAGGTTGCCGATCCGTTATCGCAATGTCATCGCCGTTCTCAAAAACCCCTTTTACGCAGGTGTTTACGTTTACGGCAAAAGCGAAAAGCGAACCTCCATTGTCGACGGGCGAGCGCGGCGAAGCTACGGGCATGGCAAGCCTGTCGGAACCTGGGAGGTGATGATCAAGGTCATCACGAGGGTTATATCAGCTGGGATGAGTACGAGCGAAACCAGAAGCAGCTTGCACTCAACAACTACGGTCGCGCCGGCGGTGTAAAATCCGCGGCGGGAAAGCGCTGCTGTCAGGCATCATGACGTGTGGACGGTGCGGGCGGCGACTGAGCGTTGCCTATACCGGAAATCCGCAAAGTCGACCTGTCTATCGCTGCGACAAACCAAACCTGATGATGGGCTTGCCCAGGTGCATGACCTTCGGCGGCCCACGGGTTGACGCGGCTGTTGCGCGTGAGCTGTTGCGAGCGGTAGAACCCTTGGCGATCGAGGCCGCGTTCGAGGCGGAGCGGATGCACCGGGAACGACAAGATGATCAACGCCATCTCCTCGATCTGGAACTTCAGCAGGCCCGCTACGAGGCCAATCTTGCTGAGCGCCGCTACGCTGCCTGTGATCCTGACAATCGCCTGATAGCTGCGCAGCTGGAGAAAAGCTGGGAGACCACGCTGCGCCGCTTGCGGGATCTTGAAACCCGCCAGCCTACTGGCAGGCCACCGGCCATTGAGGTCGATCCCAGTGCCTTCGCCAATATGGCAGAAAACCTGTCAGCAGCCTGGAATGGACCTGATGTGACGATGCGTGCGCGCCAGCAGTTGCTACGAACCTTGATCGCCGACATCATCGTCGATGTCGACGACGCGGTACGGGACGTCGTGCTCATGATCCATTGGCGGGGCGGCCAGCACTCAGAACTGCGGGTTCGCAAGCCTCGAGCTGGCGAGCACGGTTGCGCGACGACCGAAGACGCTTTGGCGGTGATGCGCAGCATGGCCGGTCGCTGGTCTGACGAGCATATCGCCGCCTCGCTCAATCGAATGGGATTACCCACCGGACAGGGAAAAACGTGGACGGCGCACCGCGTCTCTTCCGTTCGGCGCGTGCGGGGAATCCATGCCTATCGATCCGCTGAAAAAGACGGTGAATGGCTCACGATGACCGAAGCAGCAAAGGCCTTAGGCGTCACAAACCATGCGATACGGCGCTTTATCAAAACCGGCGTTCTTCCTGCTGCACAGGTTGTTCCTGGCGCACCCTATCAAATCCGTGCCGACGACTTGGCGTCGGGGTCGATCAAAACGGTGATGGCCCGAAAAGGTCGCCCGTGTCGCGTTGCCGACGTAGAGTAAGCGGTGTTCTCAGGCCACGGCCTTGAGCTCGAGCTTGTTGATGTAGACCCAAGGCAGGAGGTCGTCGATCTGGCTGTTGGGGTGGCCGTTGACGATCCTGGTGAGGACATCGGCGAGATAGCCGAGCGGTTCGACACCATTGAGCTTGCAGGTTTCGATCAGCGAGGCGATGACTGCCCAGTGTTCGGCGCCGCCGTCAGAGCCTGCGAAGAGCGCGTTCTTGCGGTTGAGCGCGATCGGACGGATCGAGCGTTCGACGGTGTTGCTGTCGATCTCGATGCGGCCGTCGTCAAGGAAGCGCGAGAGGCCTTCCCAGCGCGAGAGCGTGTAGCGGATCGCCTCGGCGAGCTTTGTCTTCTGACTGATCAGGCCGAGCTTCTCACGCAGCCAGGGTTCGAGATCGGCGACGATGGCGCGGCTTTTGTCCTGACGCATCGCGCGGCGCTCGTTGGCCGATCGGCCACGGATGTCATCCTCGATCCTGTAGAG
>NZ_RZSB01000956.1:0-1987 GCF_004023285.1 Mesorhizobium sp. M2A.F.Ca.ET.067.02.1.1 | reverse complement strand
TATACCGCACTTGCTGCCCGCTCAGGGTCCAAGAAACTCGCCATCATCGCCGTCGCAAGGAAGCTCCTGGTCGTCCTCAACGCCATCATGCGCGACAAAACCGCATTCGCGTGAACACAGTTGCCATGCCGTTACGGCAAGGCGTTCCAACGGTTGCAGAATTCCGCACCGTTGCACTCTGCGGCAAGGGTCACGGCATGGATACTCGGGTCAGGCCCGAGTATGACGACGTCACGTAGGGATTCGGCCAATCTCCAAGGGTGGCGCCAGAAGCTCAACCCACCGCCACCCTCAGCCACGGGGCCTTTTCGCCGAGCGTCCAAACCAGCCCGGCATGCGCCGCGCGGTTCACCCTCCGCACAGGGAGGTAGAGCGCCTCACGAAGAAAGGCAGGATGCCCAGTCCCTACTGCACCGAGCCGACCAGCACGGCCTGGCCGTCGCGGATCGAGACCCAGCGTCCGGTGTTGTCGATCGCCTGGCGCTTGAGGAAGCGGTAGCCGGTCGCGTCCCAGGCTCTGACCTTGTCGGTCAGATTGTCGAGCACGTAGTCGCCCTTGTCGGTGCGCACCGTCAGCACCGAATGGCCTTCGCCATCAGGCTTGCGCACGACGGTGATCAGGAGGTCGGCGAGCGACATGCCCATGCGATAAAGCTGGCGGCGCTTTTCCAGCACATAGTCCTCGCAATCGCCATAGCCGTCATCCGGATAGGCCCAGACTTCATCCTTGCCGTAGTGATCGAGATCGCTCAACGGCTTGACGGCGGCGTTGACCTTGGCGCTGACGCTGACCAGCTTGCGCCACAGGACGTCCGTCATCCTGGCCGGCTCGAGATCGGCCGGATGGATGTTGCATTCGTTCGGACGCGCCTTGCAGAAATCATAGTGCCCGATCGGCTGCGAGGTCAGGCCGCCTGTGGTCATTGCGCCCGCCGCCCAGGCGGGTACCGCCCAGTGAGCCGAAATCGCCAGCCCTGCGACTGAACACAAACGCAGAATCCGCGTCATCGCTGAGGAAGTCATTGCCCCCGCCGCCCTGTTCTTTATTAACGAAACGTTAAAGGCGATTTACAGTCCGTGTCAATTAGAGACCGCGGCCAGTTTGACGGCATGGTTACCTGGACGATCCCGTAGCGGCACTTTCGCAACAGAGACACCGTCGCAACACCAGCGGCCGCCGTCTGGCGGCGGAACGGAAGTTCGCTCTGGCGCGGTCCGCGGCGTTCAGCCTTTCGCGGAACGGACCAGTTTGGGCCTCGTCGCCACACGCTGCTGGCGGCCATAGCTGGAAATGAAGTCGGCGATGCGCGGCACGATCTCGGAGCGGAAGCGCGAGCCGTTGAAGACGCCGTAATGGCCGACGGCCGGCTGCACGTAATGGACATGCTTGTCGGCGGGAATGTTGACGCACAGATCATGCGCGGCCTGGGTCTGGCCGAGCCCGGAAATGTCGTCGTTCTCGCCCTCGATGGTGAGCAGCGCGACGTTGCGGATCGCTGCGCAGTCGACCGTCTCGCCGCGATGCGTCATCTCGCCCTTCGGTAAAGCGTGGCGCACGAACACGGTGTCGACCGTCTGCAGGTAGAATTCCGCCGTCAGGTCCATCACCGCCAGATATTCGTCATAGAAGTCGCGGTGCTTTTCGGCGCTGTCCCCGTCATGCTTCACAAGGTGCATGAAGAAGTCCTTGTGGGCGATGATGTGGCGGTCGAGATTCATGCTCATGAAGCCGGAGAGCTGCAGGAAGCCCGGATAGACCACGCGCCCGAAGCCCGGCACCGGCCAGGGCGCCTGCATGATGACATTGTCGCGGAACCAGTCGATGCCCTTTTCCTTGGCCAGGAGATTGACCGCGGTGGGGTTGCGGCGCGTGTCGACCGGCCCGCCCATCAGCGTCATGGTGGAGGGCACGAAGGGATCGCCGCGCCTGTCCATCAGCGCCACCGCCGCCAGCACCGGCACCGAAGGCTGGCAGACGGCCATGACA
>NZ_RZSB01000955.1:0-1992 GCF_004023285.1 Mesorhizobium sp. M2A.F.Ca.ET.067.02.1.1 | reverse complement strand
GCCTTCACCGCCGCATGATGCCGGCGTAGCGCGGCGAGGAAGCCGGCGCGGGCGTCGGGCGGCTCGAGGCCGCGCGGCTCGTAAACATGGCGGGCGGAGAAGAAGCCGCTCCGCCGGAAGGCGGCTTCCAGTGCTGCCGCGTCGGCGCGCAGGCCGGAGCCGCGCTGCAGAAAGGCTGGCAGTGCCAGCATCTTGTCGTGCCAGGCCGCACCCGCTTCGCGCGACACGGCGCGTCCGGACTTCGGCGAGACATAAGCGAGATCCTGTCTTGTGCCGGTCGCCGCGCATTGGCTGAGATCGAGGCCGAAGCCCAGTTCATCGAGGATGAGCAGCTCGAAGCGCGCCACCAGCTCGCCCGCCGCGTCGGCGTCGCCAAGATGGGAGATCATCACGGCAAGCGCCTCGTAGAGACCGCCATGGGCGTCGCGCTCGGGCAGGAGCCTCAGATGCGCGGCCATGGTCTGCAGGCCATAGACGGCAACCGCGCTGTCCATCAACCGCGCCGCGTTCATCTCGATCGCCTCGGCCTGGAAGACGCCGAGATGCTCGTCGAGCCGCGCCCGCCACAGAAGGTCGACGCGATTGCCGGGCTGCAGCACCGGCTGCTGCTTGCGCGAGCGCCCTCCCCGCACAAGGCCAAGATGGCGGCCATGGGTGCGCGTCATCACCTCGAGGATGGCGCTGGTTTCGCCATGCCTGCGGGTGCCGAGAACGATTCCCTCGTCGCGCCATTCCATGGATCGAGCTTTTCACCCGTTGCGCGGCGAAATCAAGGTTTCGACACGCCGGGCTCGATCTGTGCTGACATCCTCTGATCCCGTGTCAGGCCCAACGGCAATGATCGGCAAGCACCTCGTCGATCACGTGGCGCTGCCTTTCCGCCTCGGCCTGGTTGGCGTCGTGGCCGGCGACGGTGATCAGCGCCTTCCACAGCGCCCAGCCGCGGCCGCGCGCCCAGGTAGCGTCGTCGGCGGCGATGCGGGCGCGGAAGGCCTCCCGGCTTTCGCCTTCGAAGAAGGTCCACGCGATCGCCAGGTCGCAGGATGGGTCGCCGACGCCGGACGTGCCGAAGTCGATGACGGCGTTCAGGCGGCCGTCCTCGACCAGAAGATTGCCCGAGGCGACATCGCCATGAAACCAGACCGGAGAGCCAGACCAGGTGGCGGCAAGTGCGGCTTCCCAGACGGTCGTGGCGGCTTGGGCGTCGATCCGCCGTTCAAGCGCGGCGATGGCCTGCCTCGCCTCGCCGTCATAGACGGTCAGCGGCCCGCCGCGGTGGAAATTGTGCTCGTCGGGTGCAGGCCCGTCGGTCGGATCGATGCCCCTCAATGCGACAAGGAAATCGGCGAGCGAAACGGCGAAGACGTTGAGATCGGCGATGCGGCCGCTCTTAGCCGTCTCGCCCTCGATCCAGCGATAGATCGACCAATGCCAGGGGTAGCCTTCGGCCGGTCCGCCCACGGCCAGCGGCGTCGGAATCGGCAGTGGCAGGAGGGGTGCCAGTTTCGGTAGCCAGCGCTGCTCCTTCTCGACCTGCAGCGAATAGGCGGCCGCGCTCGGCAGTCGGACCGTCATCTCGTCACCAAGATGAAAAGTGCGGTTGTCCCAGCCGCCGAAAGCGACCGGGCTGACCGGCAGGCCCCGCCATCGCGGAAACTGCGTGTCGACCAGCCGTCGCACGAGACCGGTATCGATCGTGATCTTTGGATTATGCATGTCGCAGACCCTTACGGACCTTCTAAGCGACAAGCATCAATGGGGAAACTCCAGTCCCATCTCGCGGTAGCGCTCGGGATCGTCGCCCCAGTTTTCGCGCACCTTCACGAACAGGAAGAGGTGCACCTTCTGCTCCAGGATTTCGGCGATCTCGGTGCGCGCGGCCTGGCCGATGGCGCGGATCGTTTCGCCCTTGTGGCCGAGCACGATCTTCTTCTGGCTGTCGCGCTCGACATAGATGACCTGCTCGATGCGCACCGAGCCGTCCTTCTTCTC
>NZ_RZSB01000954.1:0-1996 GCF_004023285.1 Mesorhizobium sp. M2A.F.Ca.ET.067.02.1.1 | reverse complement strand
CCTGCAAACACTAAATATAGTGTTAACAGATCATTTTTTCCAGGCCGACAATTCTCCCTTTCGCCCACCCAAACCCCAAAGATCCCAACGCTTCCGCCGGCCTCGTGAACGGGCGGAAATCCGGGCAAAACGCACAAAATCCGGGAAAAAAGACCGGCCTCTGAACTCTCCGGTCACGCCCGCAACAGGAGCGCATGGCCTATAAAAAGCGACTCGTTCCGACCCGTCAAGGATTCGTTTTTGTAGCTTTTGTGACCCCAACATCTTGTGTGTCACATATGTGGATAACGGGGACATGCGAAGCCCAAGTCCCCGGGCACTTGACGAGGTTTTATCAGGCTGCCGCGAAGCGTTGGGGCCAGCGGCTTTTCATTTTAGCTGGCTTGCACTATCTGTTGCGTTCGCGGGGGCGCGCCTTGTCAACGCCAAAAGCATCCGCTACGCCCCGCTCATGACAGTCACCGTCCGTTTCGCCCCATCGCCGACCGGCCGCATCCATATAGGCAATGCGCGCACCGCGCTGTTCAACTGGCTTTTCGCCATGAACAACAAGGGCCGTTTCATCCAGCGCTTCGACGACACCGACATTGCCCGCTCGAAGCAGGAATATGCCGATTCCATCCTTTACGACCTGCACTGGCTGGGCATCTTCCCGGATGTCACCGAGTACCAGTCGCGCCGCTTCGATATCTACGACGCGGCGGTCGAGCGGCTGAAGGCGGCGCGGGTGCTCTATGCCTGCTACGAAACGCCGGAAGAGCTCGATCTGCGCCGCAAGGTGCGCCGCACGCGCGGCCTGCCGCCGGTCTATGGCCGCGAGGCGCTGACGCTGACGCCGGAGCAGGTGGCGGAATATCAGTCTGACGGACGCAAGCCCCATTGGCGCTTTCTTTTGCCCAATTTCACCAGCGATCCGCTGCAGCCGGAGCGCACGGACGTGCATTGGAACGATCTGGTGCGCGGCGAGGAGACGGTCGATCTCGCATCGCTGTCGGACCCCGTCCTGGTGCGCGAGGACGGCACCTATCTCTACACCCTGCCTTCGGTGGTCGACGATATCGAGATGGGCGTCAGCCACGTCATTCGCGGCGACGACCATGTCACCAACACCGGCGTGCAGATCGCCATCTTCAAGGCGCTCGGCGCCGAGCCGCCGGTCTTCGGCCACCACAACCTGCTCACCACGACCACGGGCGAGGGGCTGTCGAAGCGGACCGGCGCGCTGTCGATCGAGAGCCTGCGCCAGGACGGGATCGAGCCGATGGCGGTCGCGTCGCTGGCCGTGCTCGTCGGCACGTCGGAGAATGTCACGGCGGCGCATGATCTCAACGAGCTTGCCGGCCATTTCGACCCGGCGGCGACGTCCAAATCCGCTTCCAAGTTCGATCCGGACGAGCTCCTCGTGCTCAACCGCGCGCTGATGCATCACATGTCGTTCGAGGACGCTCGCGACCGGCTGATGGTGCTGGGCATTTCCGGCGACAAGGCCGAGGCGTTCTGGCTGGCGGCGCGCGGCAATCTCGACCGCCTGTCGGACGCGGTCGCCTGGTGGCGAATCCTGAGCGAAGGCCCGCAGGAGCCGGCCGAGTTTTCCGGCGAGGACCGCGATTTCCTCAATCAGGCGTTCGACGTGTTGCCAGAGGAGCCGTGGAACGGAACGGTCTGGAAGGACTGGACCGGCAAGATCAAGGAAGCGACCGGGCGCAAGGGCAAGCCGCTGTTCATGCCGCTGAGACTGGCGCTCACCGGGCGGTCTTCGGGGCCGGAGCTTTCAGATCTATTGCCGCTGATGGGTCGGGAAGGAACGCTGGCCCGACGACCCTGACCTTGCGCTGATCCGGCGGCAGCATCGAGACCGGCGATACCGGCACCTTGGTGGTCAGCCGCTTGATCGCGTCCTGGTCGAGCCCGCCTTCGGCATTGGCGAGCGTTTCGGGATCGGCGCCCGGATCGGGTTTCACCGCCGGCATGGGAATGAAGGGCGCCATCCCACCAT
>NZ_RZSB01000953.1:0-1997 GCF_004023285.1 Mesorhizobium sp. M2A.F.Ca.ET.067.02.1.1 | reverse complement strand
GGTGGAGAATGATGCGTCACTTTATTGTGCCGAGCCCGATATCGTCGGGCCCGGGTCGCATGAGCCAAGCGTCCACGGCGGCTGCGCTGATAACGTCGCCCCGCCTCGCGCACACTCTCGCGGCGGGCAGCACGGGCGCAGACCTCCCCGCAGTAGCGCTGTCCCCGGTCGCAGCTGCGGCAGATCGTTACCTGCAAACGGCAGCGGCCGCACAGAAAGAAGCGGCCCGTGAACATCCGCGACGGTCCTTTCGGAGCGCCGCTGGGAGTTCGGGAAAAGGTCGACGGAATGCGCTGACAATGCGATAATGCAGGTCGCGCACCGTCAGTGGAGCGTGACACCGAACCCGGACTTGCCAGTTGAGATCGGTGTTACGCCGGATTGTTTCTGCGGCGCTGATTACCCGCAGATCTACCACAAGGCAGGCGCTGGCGGGGTACGTCGAAAGCCGCCTCAGGGCGACTGGAGACGTGCCCCGCGTCTATCACCTTCTCAACCTCAGATGATCAGCACCGCGCCGCAAAGGCGGTCGCCCGCTACAGCGCTAGTTGAAGAGCGCGCGGGCGACCGCCTTTGCTCTCTCCAGCGCTTCAGCTCTTGTCGTTGTTTATCAGCGGTTTTCGACCGTCATCGACATTACGGTAAGGCCGCGAGCGAGTGAGTTCGATGCCGTGACCAAGGCAATATTCGATCAGCCTGTTGTTGACGAACTCGCTGCCGTTATCCACATCCAGCGCTCTCAGAGCAAAGGGCAAGCCCGCGCGGATCCGGTCGAGTGTCTCGACCACGAGGGTGCTTTCTCGCACGACGATAGGCGCGGCCTCCGTCCATCCGCTCGCGATATCGGTCAGAACCAGGCTGTGAACATAGCTACCGCGGTTGGCCTCTCCGCAATGAGCAACCAGGTCCATTTCCATGCTGCCGGGAAGCGGCTCGTTCCAGTCGGCAAAGGTGCGCATTTTGATGCGCCGCCGGGGCTCTGGCACAACCGTTGGCTTCTTTTTCGTAGGCAGGTTGCGCCTTGGCATCTGGAGCAAGCGGTCGATCGTCTCGGCGCTCATTGACAGGATCTTGTGGCGTATCTCCTCCTCGAGCTTCAAATGATCGTTGCGTTCCAGCGCAGGCAACAAAATGGGCAGCAGTGCCTTAAGCCGCTTGCCGCAGACTCGATCTGAAGCCTCCCACAGCACAATCAACGCGCCCCGAGCGGCCTCATCATAGAGCGACGGGCGTTGACGGGTCCGGCGATGCTTCGGCTCCGGGTGGCTGTTCAGGACACGGATTGCGGACTTCTCGTGATACCCCGTCGCCGCGATGAACTCCTCCAAGATCCTTCGCTTGTCCTTGGTCGTTGCGGCCACATAGCGATCCCTGACCGCATTGGCCAGTTCCATGCGCATGGCATGCGTCATCTTCGTCTTCATGATGCCTCCCTGGTGATGAAGGCATCATGGCAACATGCGCCTTCACGGGTTACATTTTAGGTGAGGCAACGAACCCGCTCGGTAACATTTTCCTTGAGGCAATGCGACACACGGTTCGCCGTTACCCCCGCGAGGGCGGTGTTGTTGACTATCGCGAGCCGGTGCGACGGACCGCATTTGACGGTCTGGAGGACTGGCTCCGTGAGCGCTTCTTCCGCCACGACAGCAAGGCGGATGTCATTCGCCAGGAGTTGGCGAGCGAGCATGGGATTGTCATCAGCCTGCGTTCCGTTGAGCGTCGGGTGCGACTTTGGCGTCGGGAATTGAAGGCCCAGAAGCGGGCAACGGTGCGCTTCGAGACGGCGCCTGGCAATCAGATGCAGATCGACTTCGGTGACACGAAGGTCTGGATCAGCGGCGAGCGTGTGCGGGTTCACCTGTGTGTCGGGACGTTGGGCTATTCGCGCCGGCTGTATATTCGGCCTTCGCTGCGAGAGCGTCAGGCGGACTGGCTCGAGAGGATGGAAGGCGCTTTCCTGCGGTTCGGCGGGGTCCCGGCGAGTGCTGCTGGAT
>NZ_RZSB01000952.1:0-1999 GCF_004023285.1 Mesorhizobium sp. M2A.F.Ca.ET.067.02.1.1 | reverse complement strand
GTGCGGCGGGCTATGAAGATCGCCTTCGAGCGGATGAAGCTGGTGCTGGAGCCCTCGGGCGCGGCATCACTGGCCGCCCTTCTCGGCGGCAAGGTGGATGTGAAGGACAAGACTGTCCTGGTGGTTGCAACCGGCGGCAATGTCTCGCTCGCCGATTTTATGGCGCATATGAACAATGCTTGAAGCGGATTTCGTCATCATCGGCTCCGGCTCCGCCGGCTCGGCCATGGCCTATCGGCTGTCGGAAGACGGCAAGCACTCGGTGATCGTCATCGAGTTCGGCGGCACCGATATGGGGCCGCTGATCCAGATGCCGTCGGCGCTGTCGATCCCACTCAATATGAGCCTCTACGACTGGGGTTTCGCCAGCGAGCCGGAGCCGCATCTCGGCGGCCGCGTGCTGGCGACGCCGCGCGGCAAGGTGATCGGCGGCTCGTCCTCGATCAACGGCATGGTCTATGTGCGCGGCCATGCGCACGACTTCGACCATTGGGCGGAACAGGGTGCGACCGGCTGGGGCTTCGCCGACGTGCTCCCCTATTTCAAGCGCATGGAGGATTCCGACGGCGGCGAGGATGGCTGGCGGGGCCACGGCGGACCATTGCATGTGCAGCGCGGCACACGGAAGAATCCGCTCTATGGCGCCTTCGTCGAGGCCGGCCGCCAAGCCGGCTTCGAGCTCACCGACGACTATAACGGCTCCAAGCAGGAAGGTTTTGGGCCGATGGAGCAGACCATTCTTGGCGGCCGCCGCTGGTCGGCGGCGAACGCCTATCTGAAGCCGGCTCTCAAACGCAAGAATGTGAGTCTGGTCAAAGGCTTCGCCCGGCGCGTGGTGATCGAGAATCAACGCGCCCTCGGCGTCGAGATCGAAGCTGACAAAAAGATTCAGGTCGTTAAGGCGCGGCGTGAAGTGATCGTCGCGGCGTCGTCGATCAACTCGCCGAAGATCCTGATGCTGTCCGGCATCGGCCCAGGCGCGCATCTGCAGGAGAACGGCATAAAGGTGATCGCCGACAGGCCGGGTGTCGGCGCCAATCTGCAGGACCATCTGGAGCTCTATATCCAGCAGGAATCGACCAGGCCGATCACGTTGAACTCGGTGCTCAATCCCTTCTCCAAGGCATTGATCGGCGCGCAGTGGCTGTTCTTCAAGAGTGGCCTTGGCGCCACCAACCATTTCGAGGCGGCGGCCTTCGTGCGTTCGCAGGCCGGCGTCGACTACCCCGATATCCAGTATCACTTCATTCCCGCGGCGGTGCGCTATGACGGCAAGTCGGCGGCGAAGTCGCACGGCTTCCAGGCGCATGTTGGGCCGATGCGCTCGAAGTCGCGCGGCTCAGTGACGCTGCGCTCGCCCGACCCGAAGACGAAGCCGGTGATCCGCTTCAACTACATGTCGCATCCGGACGACTGGAGCGAGTTCCGCCACTGCATCCGGCTGACCCGCGAGATTTTCGGGCAGAAGGCCTTCGACGGCTTCCGCGGCAAGGAGATCTCGCCCGGCAGCCATGTGCGGACCGACGACGAGCTCGACGCTTTCATCCGCGACCATGCCTAGAGCGCCTACCATCCTTGCGGCACCTGCCGGATGGGCCGTGCCGACGATGTGACCGCCGTCGTCGATCCGGAATGCCGAGTAATCGGCGTCGAGGGCCTGCGCGTCGCCGATTCCTCGATCTTCCCGCGGGTGACCAATGGCAACCTCAACGCCCCCTCGATCATGACCGGCGAAAAGGCGTCCGACCATATCCTCGGCCGCACGCCGCTGGCGCCATCCAACCAGGAACCCTGGATCAATCCGCGCTGGCAGGTGGCGGACCGATAGGGCATTGTCGGGCTGACCGCCCTCCCGGCGAACAGACTTGGAGAAAGCCATGCGCGCCCAGCCGACCGCATCGCACTATGTCAACGGCCGCTATATCGAGGATGAGGGCGGCACGCCGCTGCCGGTGATCTATCCGGCAACCGGCGAGACCATCGCCACCCTGCATTCAGC
>NZ_RZSB01000951.1:0-2002 GCF_004023285.1 Mesorhizobium sp. M2A.F.Ca.ET.067.02.1.1 | reverse complement strand
GTTTCTTTTCGCCCGAACCAGAGGACGGGGGAGATTTCTTATGTTGGTATGAAATAGGATGGCCCGAAGGCTCGCGCACGTTCAGGGCGCGTGGGATCGATGCGGTGCAGGCGCTATTGCTTGCCATGCAAATGGCCCATGCTGATCTTTTGTCAGAACGCGAAAGACATGGACGGCAAGTGTTGTGGCTCGATCAGCGTAGTCTTGGATTGCCCATCGCTAATTCAATTCGCGACTTGGATCCCGACGGCGGGTTCTGAACTTTGCAGAGACGAAAAAGGCGGGCTTTCGGCCCGCCTTTTGATTCCTGGAGCTGCCCGGCTCAGTGCAACCGGCCGCTGGCATGGGCCAGCATGGTGTAGACCTTGCCGGTGTCGGAGGTCAGATAGGTCTGCGCCATGATGTTGTCGCGGTCGTTGCGCGAGACGTCCTTGAGCAGCTTCTCGAAATCCTCGCAGTAGCGGTCGACCGCAGCGCGGAATTCCGCCTCGGCCTGGTACTTGCGGCGGATCTCGTCGAAGGTCTGCTGGCCCTTGAGCGTGTAGAGGCGACGGGTGAACACGTCGCGCTCGCCGCGCCGGTAGCGGTTCCACAGCTCGATCGAGGCGTCGTGGTCGATGGCCCGCGCAATGTCGACGGAAAGCGAGTTGAGCGATTCCATGACATGCAGCGGCGAGCGCTGGGCAGGCGTCGCGCGCGGCGCTTCCGCCGGCGCTGCCGGCCGAAGCTCTTCCTCGCGCGAGGCGTTGGTCAGGAGATCGCGCACCCAGCCGCCCTGCTGCGTCTTGCCGTTCTCACGGCGCGGCGCCTCGGCGGGACGTTCCAGGTCAAGCGTGCCGCGCAGCGTGGTCTCGGCGAGCGGCGCCTGAGGGGCGCGCGCCGCCGGTTGCGGCTGCTGCTGAGGCTGCGGGGCCGGCGGGCGGCGCAGCGGCGGCTCGGCGGCGCGGGCCGGTGCCTGCGGAGCAGGGCGCAGACCGCGAGGTTCGCCCTGTTCGCTCGAGCCGCTGCGGCCGGATTTCGCAACGATATCCGACAGTTCCTTGAGCGCATTGATCTGCTCAGCGACGGCGCGGCGGATGGCCGAGGTCGATTCCTTGGCCTCTTCCGGCATCTCGATGACGCCCTTCTTCAGCTCGGCGCGGGTGAGATCCAGCTCGCTCTTGATCGAGCCTGCGGTGCGGCGCATCTCCTCGGTCGCGTCGGCAAAGCGGCGCGTTGCCGAATCGACGACCTCGGCGATCGCGGTGCGGATCTTCTCCGCCGATTCCATCGTCCGGCCCTCGGCGGTCTGCATCGTCTGACCGACGAGGCTCTCGAAGGAACGCATCACCTTCTCGAGGTCTTCCGACTTCTTGACCAGGCCGACGGCGAGGTCCTCCAGCGAGGACTGGCGCTCCAGCGTGTGCTCGAGATTGCTTTGCGCGGAGCTGAGCAGGTTCGAGGCGCTGGAAAGCAGCCGGCTGTGCTCGTCGAACTTGGTCGCGATCGCGGCCACCTCGCGCAACGTCGCCGATGACAGGTCGGTGAGCCGCGTCGTGTTGGAATCGACCAGACGCGCCGAGCTGGCGAAGGTCTGGGCGGCCTTCTCCGTGGTCGAGGCGAAGCTCTGCGTGCTGCCAGAAAGCCGCTCCTCGACCTGGCCGAGATTGACGGCAGCCTGCTCGATGAGCTGGCCGAGCTGCGCGCTGGAGGTCGTCATGCGGCCAATTAGGTCGGCCACGCTGTCGGCAAGCGAGGAACGCGCGCCTTCGACGGCCGACAGCGTTTCGGCCGTGCGGCTGGCGAGAGCATTGACGAGATTCGTGTTCTCGCTACGCAGCTTCTCGGCCGCGCGTTCGGTGACCTCTTCCATGCTGCGCTGCAGTTCGGAGCCGCCCTGGGCGAAGCGCTCGACCAGCGGCTTGGCCGTCTCGTCGAGGATCTTCGCCATCTCGGCCGAACGCGCCGCGAGCATGGTGTTGAGCTCGCGGCGCGTTCGGCCGAGATGGCGAAGATCCTCGAC
>NZ_RZSB01000950.1:0-2004 GCF_004023285.1 Mesorhizobium sp. M2A.F.Ca.ET.067.02.1.1 | reverse complement strand
GCGCAGCGACGGCGGCACGCTTCGTTGGGCAAGGCCGGCGACCGCCAGCCCGGCTTGGACGACCGCGACCAGTCCGAGCAGGGAGGCGCTGGAATAGGTGCAGCGATAGGATCGGTCGGCACCGCCCAGTGCCTGCAGCACATTCATCCTTGCCGCGCAGCCAGGTTCGAACAAGGCGACAGGCAGCGGATCGGTCTGCCAGGCGACGTGATTGGGGGAGGCGACCCAGACAAAGCGCTCCAGCCTGATCACCTCGAGCGGCTGATCCGGGAGGCGGGTGACGATCGCCAGGTCGAGCCTTCCCTCCGCTAAGGTCTTCACCAGCGCGGTCGACTGCTCGCAGACGAGTTCGACGGTGACCAGCGGGTGATCCTCGGCAAAGCGTGACAGCACGGGCGGCAGCAGGAAGGCGGCGTAGTCGTCCGGCACGCCGAGGCGCACGCTGCCTGTTTCCTTCGGCCGGGTGACGCTCGCCCATGCCTCGTCGGACAGTTTCAGCAGCCGGCGCGCATAGATGAGGAAATCCTCGCCGGCAGCATTGGGGGTGACCGTTCTAGGGCCCCGCACCAGAAGCTGGTTGCCCACCATGTCCTCCAGCCTTTGCATCTGCATGCTGACCGCCGACTGGCTGCGGCCGACTCGCGGCGCCGCATTGGACAGGCTGCCGCTTTCGACGACGGCAACGAAGGTCTTCAGCAGGTTGAGGTCGAGTGGAGCGGCCATGGCGCTATCAGCATATCGAATAGGTACTTACAAATCTATTCGCTTGATTGAAATCGTTTCGGCTGGCCACATGAGCTTCGATCCGTTGGAGAGCCGATGATGAGGGACATATCGATCGCCCGCTTCCCCGCCGCGAGCCTCGCTCTGGCGATGGTGATTGCCGGCACGGTTGGCGCCTTCGTCACGGAGTCGGGACAACATCCCGTCACCGTCGTCTTCTGGCGATGCGTGTTCGGCGCGCTGTTCCTGGCCGCCTGGTGCCTGCTGCGCGGCTACCTGCCGGACCGGACGCTGTCCCCATCCCGGCTTGCGCTCGCCGCGCTCGGCGGCGTTTGCATGGTGCTGAGCTGGACGGCCTTCTTCGCTTCGGCATGACATCGATCGCGACGACGACAATCGTCTACCATGTACAGCCGTTCTTCGTGGTGCTGATCGGCGTTGTCTTCCTCAAGGAACGCATTTCGCCCGACCAGATCCTATGGATGCTTGGCGCGTTTCTCGGCGTGGTGCTGGCCAGCGGCTTGGTCGTCACACACGGCCATGCCGACGCCAAATGGGCGTTGGGCATCGCGCTGACGCTGGGCGCTGCCCTGCTTTATGCGGTGGCGACGATCCTTGCCAAGGGCCTCGGACAACAGCGCGCGGAGATCACCGTGCTTTGCCAGACGCTGGTCGGGGTCGTGTTGCTCGCCCCGTTCGCCGACATCGGCCATCCCATCCCGCCTGCGTCGTGGGGCTGGCTGGCCGGGATCGGACTCCTGCATACCGGCATCGCCTATGTGCTGATGAACTCCGCCTTTCCGCGCCTGACGACGCCGGTCATCGGCATCCTCACTTTCATCTATCCGGTCGTGGCCATCATCATCGACTGGGCCATGTACGGCCACCCGCTCGGACCGGCGCAGGCTGCCGGCATGGCGCTGATTGCCCTGGCAACGCTCGGCGTGCGGCTTGGCTGGCGGTTTCCGATGCGGCGTGTCTCGGCCGCCTAAACTCAGGGGCTGACAAAACCAATGAAATCGTCGGGAGCAGACCTGCCCATTTCCTCTTCCCAATGGCGGCGGCAGAGCGAGACATAGACGTCCTTGCCGATGGCGACCTGCTGGCCCTGCTTCGCCACCTTGCCGTCGGAGCCGAGCCTGACCACCATCGTGGCCTTGCGGCCGCAGCGGCAGATGGTGCGCACCTCGCGCAGGTCGTCGGCGATGGCGAGCAGCGCGCGCGAGCCGGAGAACAGCTTGCCCTGGAAATCGGTGCGCAGGCCGTAGCACATGACCGGGA
>NZ_RZSB01000094.1:0-12137 GCF_004023285.1 Mesorhizobium sp. M2A.F.Ca.ET.067.02.1.1 | reverse complement strand
CGCCTCGGCAGCGGAGGCGCCGCGCGCCATCAGCTCCAGCGCCCGGACCCCGAGCGTCGGATCGGTGACGTTCTGGCTGGCGACCGCGCCGACACCCGCCTGGGCGTAGGCGCAGCGCGCCGCGACAGCCGGAGACGACGACGACACCGCCACCCCAAACATGCCTGTCCGCCTGCAGCGCGCAACGATGGAAAAGGTCATGGCCTCAGTCCGGTATGACGGCGGTGCCGTCGATTTCGACCAGCCATTCCGGCCGCGCCAGCGCCGACACGACCAGCCCGGTCGAGACCGGATGCACGCCTTTGATGTATTCACCCATCGTCCGGTAGACGGCCTCGCGATGGCGGACGTCGGTGATGTAGACCACCACCTTCACCAGATGCTCCATCGTGCCGCCGCACTCCTCGATGAGCTGCCTGATGTTCTGCATGACCTTGTGCGTCTGCTCGGCCGGATCGTGGCTGTCGATGTTCTTGGCCGTGTCGAGATCCTGCGGACACTGGCCGCGCAGATAGACGGTGCGGCCGCCGCGGGTGACAACCGCTTGGCAGAGATCATTGTCGAGCTTCTGCTCGGGATAGGTTTCCTTGGTGTTGAATTTGCGAATTCGCGTATGCGCCATCTTGGTCTCCAATTGGGTCGGGCTCGCAGCTTTGGTCAGGCGTCCACGGGCTCGCGCTTCGCGGCGGCATGGTAGGCCAGATATTTGCGCTGCGTCGAAATACGGTCTGCCACATGCTTGGCATCGTGCCAGACGCCCCAGATGAAGCTCGACCCTCGGCGCGATTGCCAGGGCAGCCCCAGGAAATAGATCCCCGGCTCGGTCGAGACGCCGCGATGGTGCCTTGGCCGGCCCTTCTCGTCGAAGGCATCGACCTTCAGCCAGCTGTAGTCAACGGCGAAGCCCGTCGCCCAGATGATCGTCGCCACGCCGGCTTCGGCAAGATCGAGATTAAGGATCGGATTGGTCACGCAGTCCGGATCGGGGTCAATCTTGCGGAGAGCGGGCTCTTCCGGAAGGTCGAGGCCGTTGCGCGCGACATAGGCATCGGCCTCGTCCAGCAGCGACATCAGATTGGCGTCGCCTCGCGCAATATTCTTCGCAAGATCGGGCGCGAAACTCATCACGCCGTCCTGGTATGCCTTGGTCATGCCGACGAGGGTGAGCCCCTGCGCGGCCAGGCGGCGGAAATCGATCGTCTCGCCGCCACGCGCGCCACTCACAGCGATCGTGACATGTTCCGTGCCAGGCCCTGGCGTTTCGAGGTCCCATTTGCCGAGCACGCCCAACCACCAGCAGAAGTCGCGCCCGCGATAGGAACGCGGCGGACGATCGTGCGGGCCGACCGAGAGATAAACGCGCCTCCCGGCGCGCTGCAGCTCATCGGCAATTTGCACGCCCGAAGATCCCGCGCCGACCACCAGCACCGCGCCTCTCGGCAACTGCGCCGGATTGCGGTAGGCGCTGGAGTGGATTTGCAGGAGGCCGGCATCAGCAGGAACGAGAGAGGGGATGACGGGGACCTGGAAAGGCCCGGTCGCGGCGACGACGCTGTTGGCTTCGATCACGCCATCCGAGGTTTCGACGCGGAATCCCGGACGGCCGACATTCCTCTGCACGAGCTTGACCTCGACGCCGCAGCGGATCGGCGCGTTGATCTGCTTTGCGTAGGCGACGAAATAGTCGGCGACCTCTTCCTTGGAAGGAAAGCCGTCGGGTCCTGTCACCGGAAACTCCATGCCCGGGAAACGGTCGTGCCAGGCCGGGCCGTTGGCGACCAAGGAATCCCAGCGCTGCGAGCGCCAGCGCTCGGCAATCCGGCCGCGCTCGAGGACGAGATGGGGTACCCCGCATTTGCTCAGGTGCTCGCTCATGGCCACCCCCGCCTGGCCGCCGCCAACGACAAGCGTGTCTACCGTCTCAACCGACATGCTCAGTCCTTTTTTGATCATCCGACAGCTTCCGCCGCGCGGGATGAAACCGACCTTGGGCCACGGGTGGGTGCACACAGGCTGCGCCATCCGACCGCTTCTGGCGCTCACAAGTAGCAGCACGTACCAGCGCGGGCCCATAACGAATCTCCGAAGTCACGCGTAACCATTTCCGAATTTCTCGCGCCGAGAGACGCACCTAGAGTTCCGGAATTCTCGAGGGGCTGGGATGCAGACTGAGAGCTTTGACTACATCGTCGTCGGCGCCGGTTCGGCCGGTTGCGTGGTCGCCAATCGGCTGAGCGCCGATTCGTCAGTCAAAGTATGCCTGATCGAGGCCGGCGGCAGCGACAACAGCCTGCGGGTCAAGGTGCCGGCAGGCATCCTTTCGCTCTACGGCAATCCTAATTACGACTATTGTTTCGTCGGCGTGCCGCAGCCGCCCCTCAACAACCGCAGCATTCCGGTCAACCGCGGCAAGGCGCTGGGCGGATCGAGCTCGATCAACTCGATGGTCTATATCCGTGGCGCCGCCGAGGACTATGACGAGTGAGCCGGACTCGGCTGCGCCGGCTGGGCCTATCGGGACGTGCTGCCCGTGTTCAAGAAGCTTGAGCGCAACCTGCTCGGCCAGGACCAGCGCTATCACGGCAGCGACGGCGAACTGCTGGTCGACAATCCGCGCGACCCGAACGTGCTTTCAAGCATGTTCGTCAAGGCCGGCAAGAACGCCGACCTCCCCGCCAACACCGACTTCAATGCCGAAAGCCAGTTCGGCCTCGGCATCTACAATGTCACCCAGGATCGCGGCCAGCGCTTCAGCAGCTTCAGCGCCTTCATGCGTCCGGTGCTCGACCGCAAGAACCTCACGCTGCTCACAGAATGCGAGGTGATCGACCTCGTCATCGCCGAAGGGCGGGCGACGGGGATGCGCGTGCGGCATGAGGGCCAGCAGAAGACGCTCTCGGCCAACCGCGAAATCGTGCTTTCGGCCGGCGCCATCAACTCGCCCAGGATATTGATGGCCTCCGGCATCGGACCGGCAGATGAGCTCCAGCAGATCGGCATCACGCCGGTGCTCGATCTGCCGGGCGTCGGCAAGAACCTGCAGGATCATGTCGACGGCATGATCACGGTGCGCTCCAAAAGCACCAGGACGCTCGGCCTGTCGCTCGCCAACCTGCCGCGAATGGCGGCAGCGCCTTTCCAGTATTTCGCGCGCCGCAAGGGCATGCTAACCACCAACTATGTCGAAGCCGGCGGTTTTGCGAAGACCAGGTACGCGAACGGCCTTCCCGATATCCAGTTCCATTTCGTGCCCGGATATCGCAGCCATCGCGGCAGGCTGATCGAATACGGTCACGGCTACGCTATCCACACCTGCGTGCTTCGGCCGAAAAGCGTGGGCGAGATCAGGCTGTCGCGAGACAGTGCTCGCCGGGATGTTCTGATCGACCACCGTTTCTTCACGCATGAGGACGACGCCATGGTGCTAGTCGAAGGCATCAAGATCGCGCGCCGGATTTTTGCCTCGTCCGAATTCGACGCGGTGCGGGGCAAGGAGATGCTTCCGGGCAAGGATATAAGCAGCGACGACGAGATCCTCGCCTATCTGCGCGCCGAAGCGCTGACCGTCTATCACCCGGTCGGGACCTGCAGGATGGGAACGGACGACATGGCCGTCGTCGATCCGGCGACGCTCAAGGTGCGCGGCGTGGACGGACTTCGCGTCGCGGATGCTTCGGTCATGCCGAAGCTGATCGGCGGCAACACCAACGCGCCAAGCATGATGATCGGGCAGAAGGCTTCGGAGATGATCCTTGGTAGGGGCGCGTAACGGCGAACGGTAAAGATCGCCTCGCCTTCGAAATTGGGCCGCTCGGCATTTCGCTGAGCTGCCCGATTGTTGCCCTGAACCGGGGAGCGCCCTTGCAACCCGTAGCGGCCGCGAAGGCGGTGATGCGCCGATTTTTCCGGCGAGACCCCCGACCGAGGCGGTCACGAAGCCGTGACGGCCGTAACGAAGGTTCCGCAGGTTGCGAAGACTGGGCGTAGACGCCGCGCGAAGCACTTCCAGCGCGGCTCGGCCAAGCATCGGCCGCCCCCGCAAATCTCTCAAGGAACCCACGATTATGATGAATCGGCGCACTTTCTCCACCACGCTTGCCGCCGGAATGGCCACGAGCCTCCTTGCCAGCTCACCCAGGGCGCGAGCGCAGACGACCCCGAAGCTGCGCAATGTAGTCATGGTTCATGGCGCCTATGCGGATGGTTCGTGCTGGTCGGACGTGGTCGGCATCCTGCAGCAGGCCGGCTTCAGGTCAACCGTCGTCCAGCACCCGCTGACCACGCTGGAGGCAGGCGTCGAGGCAACGCGCCGCGCGATCGCTCTCCAGGATGGACCGACGGTGCTTGTTGGACATTCCTTTGCTGGCATGATCGTCACGGAAGCGGGGATGGACCCGAAGGTCTCCTCGCTCGTCTATGTCGCGGCGCGCGCGCCGGACGCCGGCGAAGATTACACGGCGCTCGCCAAGACCTTTGCGGCGCCACCGGCTTCCGCCGGCCTCGTCTGGTCCGAAGGCTACGGCAAGCTCAGTGAGGAGGCTTTCCTGCGGGATTTCGCCGGCGGTATTCCGCACACGAAGGCGCGTATCCTCTATGCCGTCCAGGGGCCGATCTCGGACAAGCTTTTCACCGGAAAGACGACGCAGGCGGCCTGGCGCTCGAAGCCAAGCTGGTATGCCGTATCGACGGAGGATCGCACGATCAACCCTGATCTCGAGCGCTTCATGGCAAAGCGGATGAACGCAAGAACCATCGAGGTGAAGGCAAGCCATTTGTCGCTGATCTCTCACCCGCACGAGATCGCCCGGCTTATCTCGCAAGCCGCCGGACAGCTGAGCTGACAGGCTGATCGGGTCCGGGGCGGCAGACGTCCGCCGCCTCGGGTTCGGGCGTTCGATGCTCCCGACCATTTGCCCTCAGTGATCCTCGTCGATCTCATCGTGCAGGAGGCCGAGGATGCGGCGCTTGAGCGCGATGAAGTCGGGTTCGAGGATCACGTCCATAGAGCGCGGCCGCGGGATGTCGACCTTGATCTCGGCCTTGATCTTGCCGGGCCGGGCCGTCATCACCAGGACGCGGTCGCCCAGGACCAGCGCCTCGTCGATGTCGTGGGTGACGAAGAGCACCGTCTTCTGCTGCCGCTCCCAGACGCGCAGCAGCAGCTTCTGCATGGTGCCGCGCGTCTGGCTGTCGAGCGCGCCGAACGGCTCGTCCATCAACAGAACGGCCGGGTCGTTGGCAAGGGCGCGCGCGATCGCCACGCGTTGCTTCATGCCGCCTGAGAGTTGCGCCGGATAATGGTCGGCGAATGGCGCAAGGCCGACCTCGTTGAGATACTGGTCGACGATCTGCCTGCGCTGCTCCGCCGGCAGACCCTTGCGCTTGGGGCCATATTCGATGTTGGCGCGCACCGTGAGCCAGGGAAACAAGGTGTAGCTCTGGAACACCATGCCCCGGTCGGGACCTGGCTCGATCACTTCCCTGCCGTCGACCTTGATGCTGCCCGAGGTGGCGTCATTGAGCCCGGCGGCCAGATAGAGCAGGCTGGATTTGCCGCATCCTGACGGACCGACGATGACGCAGAATTCGTTCTTGGCGACCTGCAGCGACACATCGTCCAGCGCCAGCACGCCATTGACGTCGCCATAGCGCAATGTCACGTCCTCGATGGCCATGGTGGTGCCGGCCGAACGCTGATCGCCGGCTGCATGGGTCGTGCCAGCCGGGTTGTTCGCCTTGATGGTTTCGGTCATCACTACCCTTGATCCGGCTGCGGTTTGCGAGGAGGCGTTCATAGTCAGGCTGCCCATGGCGCGACCCTCGCCCGGAGAATGCGGAATGCCGTGTCAGTGATGAGGCCAAGAAGCCCGATCGCAGCGATCGCCATGAAGATCACATCGACCTGGAAGCCGCGCATCGCTTTGAGGCTGATATAGCCGAGGCCGCTCGACGCCGCGACCAATTCCGCCACGACCAGGTAGGTCCAGGCCCAGCCCATGGTGACGCGAAGCGTGTCGAGGATCGCCGGAAGCGCTGCCGGAAAGATGACGTGCCACACGGCTTCGCTACGCCTGGTGCCTAAAGTGTAGGAGGCGTTGACCAGGTCTCGGGAGACGCTGCGCGCGCAGTCGGAAATCATCACGAGCTGCTGGAAGAACGTGCCGAAAAAGATCACCGCTATGCGCTGCTCGATGCCGATTCCGATCCACAGGATGAACAGCGGCACGAAAGAGGTCACCGGCAGGTAGCGGATGAAATTGACCAGCGGCTCCAGCGGCGCCTGCACCGCCCGGTAGGTACCCATCCACAGCCCTAGCGGCACCGCGATCGCCGAGGACACGATGAAGCCAAGGATCACCACCTTGGCGCTGGTGAAAGTGTGATAGAAAAGACTGCCGTCGAGCGACATGCGATAGGCCGTCTGCAGCACGGTTCCGGGCGTCGGCAGGAACATGCTCGGCACGACGCGGCCGTAGGACAGAAGAGCCCAGCCGCCGATCACGGCTATCCACATTGCCAATGCGAGGGTGGTTGCGGTGCTGGCGGGAATGTTGGCGAATGGGGTCGTCAGGCGTGTCCACGCCGTCCGCCTCTGTGCCATAGGATGGCCTCCGTAGATTTAAGCGCGAAACTGAAGCTTTCGAGAAAAAGCGGGGTCAGCCTGTCAAGCCGACCCCGACGGATTTCGAAGGCTTACTGTTCCTTGATGAAATCGGTGTCGAGAATGGTCTTCGCGTCGATCGTCATCTTGAGCTTGCCGGCCTTGCCCCAGATATCCTGGGCGAAGTTCACCAGGTCGGACGCCTCGCTCTTTTCCGGAGTGCCGAAGAATTCCAGGTTGCGGGCGCGGTCGTAGTAGCGCACGCCCTGGGCGCCGGCCGCGAAATCCTCGGGCTTCTCGAGATAGCCGCCAATGCCCTTGGCCATGATCTCATAGGCCTTGTCCGGATTGGTCTTGATGTAATCGACCGCCTTGTAATAGCCCTTGATCAAAGCCTTCACATCCTCGGGATGCTTCTCGATCAGGTCGCATTTGAGCGCGATCACGTCAACGATCAGGCCGGGCGTCGTCGCGGAGTCGATCAGCACCTTGCCCTTGCCGCCCTTGCGGACTTCGGTCAGGTGCGGCTCCCAGGTCACTGCGGCGGGAACCTGGCCGGCGATGAAGGCGGTCGCGGCGTCATCGGCGGTCATGTTGGTGATGCTGACATCGTCCTCGGTCATGCCTTCCTTCTTCAGGAGCACGTTGAACCAGAATTCGGAAACGGAGCCCTCGTTCAGGGCGACGGGCTGGCCCTTCAAATCCTTGAGCGACTTGACGTCGGCCTGCGTGACGACGCCGTCGCCGCCGTGGCTGTCGTCAAGCGCCACGACATATTTGAAGCAGAGGTCGTCGGAGCGGTACTTCATCAATTCGTCGACTGTGGATGCCGCGCCATCGAGATCGCCGCCGGCGACCGCCGCCATATAGAGCGCCGATTCTTCGATTACTTTCAGGTCGACGTCGACGCCGGCTTCCTTGAAGTAGCCGAGGTCGCGGGCAAGAAACAGCGGCCCGTAGCCGACCCAGGTGGTCATGCCGAGGCGGATGGCGCCGGCGTCAGCGGGGGCGGCAAGCCCCAAGCCCAGCAGGCCTGCGCTGACCGCGGTCATCAGGCAATTGCGGAATGTCTTCATTGTCGTGGTTCCCCATGGCTGTTGCTGGCATCGGCCTCATTCGAGTGGCGTATGCCAGGCTGTCGTTTCGGCAGCCGCTCTCTTGTTATGCGTCGCCCTCCCAGGCGGGCCTTCTTCTAGGTTCCGCAAGAGAGCATCCGGGCCGGGTCGCCTAAAGAAGTCTTTTTCTGTCCTTTGCTTCGCCGAAACCGAAGCAGCGGCCCTTTCCTTGCCGACGAACTCGAATCGAGGGCGCCGCGCGATTGCGGTTCCGGCGGATGTGCCAATGGCCACGGGCCGGTGCCGCCCTGGAAGACGCAAAACGGCGACCGGGATCGGTCTGCTCGGCATTTCCGCTGCGCAATCGGCGGCCGGCATATCGCTCAAGGACACCACGGAGGCGGTTGTCGCCGTATTCACCGGCGGTATCCAAACACTCGACCTGAGCAGTTGAAGCTACGTCGTCGGAAAATTTCGGTCTCAGCGGCTAATGCCTGACCATCCCGGCGTCGACGTTCAGCGTCTGGCCGGTGATCCAGCGGGCGTCCTCGCTCGCCAGGAACGATACGACGTCGGCGATATGCTCGGGCTGGCCCTTGCCTTTCATCGCCTGCAGCATCTCGACGAAGCCGAACGCCTCGTTGTGCGGGCTCGCCTTGACGCCGTCGCTCTCGATCAGGCCGGGCGTCACCGCATTCGCCGTGATGTTGTATTTGCCTAGTTCCGTGGCCAGCGCCCGGGTGAAGCCAATGACGCCACCCTTGGCCGCGACATAGGCCGCCATGTTGGGTGTGCCGGCAAAGAAGGTGTTGGAGGCGATGCTGATGACGCGTCCCGCCTTGTTCGACGCCCGCATCTGGTCAGTGGCCGCGCGGGTGACGATGAACGTGCCCGTCAAATTGACGTCGATGATCTTGCGCCAATGGTCGAGATCGACATCGTCCCACGCGATGAACGGCACGATGCTGGCGTTGTTGACCAGTATGTCCACGCCACCGGTCAGCGCCTGGATTTCAGCAAAAAGCGCTTTGACGGACGCTGGATCGGAGATATCGGCGGCGACAGCCTTCGCTTTCCCGCCGATCGACGCGGCGGCCGTCTTTGCGCCCTCGGCGTTGATGTCACTGACGATGACGGTCGCGCCGTCGGCCGCCAGCCGCGCCGCGATCGCCTTGCCGATACCCTGCGCCGCGCCCGTCACCAGGGCCGCCTTTCCCGCAAGCCGTCCAGTCATGAAATTTCTCCCTCGATCCGTGATCCGATGATGTCCGTTCAGGCGTCGGCGTCGATGACGGCCAATGCCGCATCGATGCCTTTGCCGATTGCCAGTTTCTGGCCGGCCGCGTTCATGGCGCCGCCAAGCGCCGTCAGCGCCGCGATGGCGTAGATCGGCTGGGCGGTCGGCCCCATGTGGCCGATGCGCGTCAGCTTCCCCAGCGTTTCGCTGCGACCAGATGAAAACACCACGCCGTAGCGGGCGCGCGCGGCCTGGCGAAGCGCCTTCTCGTCGACACCGTTGGGGGTGCGAACCGCGGTGGTGGTCGGCGACGCGATCCCGTCGCTGGCTGCCCAGATCGACAAGCCCATCGCTGCGACGCCCGCGCGCGTGGCCCTGGCTGTAAGCGCGTGTCGCGCCCACACCGCCTCCGGCCCCTCGTTGAGATAGAGGTCGAGCGCGACATCGAGCCCGTTGATCTCCGAGACCGAAGGCGTGAACGGAAACGGCTTGTCGCTCGACCAGGCATCTTCCCAGTCGACGATGCTCAGCATCGATGCGCGCGGCGCAAGCGGATTGGCCTTCATCTTGGCCCAAGCCCGCTCGCTGACGCCCATCATGGTGAGGCCGGGAGGGGCGCCCAGGCATTTGTTGGGACCGGTGACATAGATATCGGCCTTGCAATCCTCGGGATGGGTCTTCATGCCGCCAAAGGAAGAAACGGCGTCGACGATAAGGTAGGCGCCATGCGCCGAGACCAGCGCGCCGATGGCGTCGATCGGATTGATGGTGCCGGATGGCGTGTCGTGGTGACAGACGGAAACGACGGTGATTTCCGGATGCGCCTTCAGCATTGCCGCGACCGCCTGCGGGTCGATCGCCTCATTGTAGGGCACTTCTATCTCGAGCAGATTGGACGAATAGCGTTTCGCCCAATAGCCGAACCCCTTGCCGTAAACTCCGGAGGCAAGGTTGAGCACGACGTCGTCGGGCGCGATCAGGGAAGCCGCCGCGGCCTCGAGGCCGAGCACCGGCTCGCCATGCAGGATGACCGGCTTGTTCGACAGCCGCATCGCCTTCTGCGCCTTGTCGGTCACTCTTTCGTAGAAGAGCTGGAACGCCGGGTCATAGTCGTAGAGCACGGTGCGGCCGAGGCCACGCAGCACTTCCGCATAGGCGTTGACAGGCCCGGCGGTCAGCGTGATGACAGGATCGGCATGATCGGAATAGCGCATGGGAGTGGTCTCCGGATTGGCGGCGTTCAGCCGTAGAACTGGGTGCCGGTCTTGTAGGTCTTGAAGTTTTCCATGTCGTGCGAGTACATCAGCTCGGCGCCGTAATCCTCGGCCAGCTTCTTCACCTTGCGCATCGAATTGACGCCCGCGACCGGGTCGATATGGAAGGCTGCCTGGCACAACGTCTCCAGGCTCTTCTGCGTGTAGGCGGCGTCTATGGTGAACATGATCGGCTTGCGCTTGGGAAACTCGACCAGCAGGCTGTAGTGGCCGATCGAATGGCCGGGCGTCGAGATCAGCTTCACGCCTTTGGCCAAATCGACGTCGCCCTCGATGCCTTCGAAGGTCGAATTGGCGCGCGTCGTGCCCTCCAGCAGCTGCGCGGTGGCGCCACGCGCCTCCGCCGCCTCGGCCGAGAAGCTCAGGTCGGAATAGCCGAGATGCTCGAAAGGTTGCGGATTGCAGGCCTGTGGCACCTCGGAGCGATGGCAGATCTTCTTTGCGTGTGGAAAATACTTGTTGCCGCCGCAATGGTCGAAATGGAAATGCGAGTTGACGACGACGTCGATGTCCTTCGGCTCCAGCCCGAGCAGCGCCAGCGCGCCGGGAATGGTCTGGTGCTTTTCCTGGATCGGCTTCTCGAAAGGCAGCACTTTCATGACGTGGTCGTAATCATAGCCGGTGTCGATGAGGAACCGGCCCTCGGCATGCTCGATCAGGATCGAATAGACGGGAAAGCGCACTTCGCCGCCGGGGCCGCGATTCCAGAACACATGATAACCGTCGAGAACGAGCGAGCCGCCGTCGAGCAGGTAGACCTTGGTATCCGACATTTGTCGTCTCCTATCTTGGCGCGGATCCCATCCGCGCATCTGGTTTCTGTCAGCGCGCGCCGCGCTCATATGGAATGCCGAGCGCCGCAGGCAGGCTGGCGCGCCGCCCGAACAGCACCAGCATGATCATCACCGCCAGGAACGGCAGCATCTGGATGATGTCGGTCGGGATGTTGATGCCCGCCACCTGCATGGCCGTGGTCAGCGACAGGCACACGCCGAACAGCAGAGCGCCGAACAGCACCCAGACCGGACGGCCGCGCGCCAGCATGGCCAGCACGATGCCGAGAAAGCCGGCGCCATTGGTGATGAACGGAATGAACAGGCCCGCTCCCACATTGGCGAGATAGGCGCCGCCCAGTCCGGCCAGCGCGCCGGTCGTCAGCACCGCGATGGTGCGGGTCCTGATGACGTCTATGCCGGCGACGTCGAGCGCGGCCGGCTTGTCGCCGGCGGCCTGCAGGTTGAGGCCGAGCTGCGTGCGCCGGTAGACGTAGCCCATGGCGAACACCAGCGCGACGGCCAAGTAGACGATCAGGTGATGCTTGAAGAAGGCCGGCCCGATGACGGGAATGTCGGACAGCAGCGGAATGACGGTCGCATCCGCCGCCGGCAGGCGGGGATAGCTGCGCGAGAACTGGAAATGATGGAGCAGCGCCGTCAGACCTTCCAGCCCCAGCGTCAGCGCAATGCCGATGACGATCTGGTTCAGCCCGATGCACACGCAAAGCAGCGCCATGATCAGCGCCACCGCGACGCCGCCCGCGGCGCCGGTGAGGAAGCCGAGCCACAGCGACCCCGAATAGAAGGCGCCGACAAAGCCGAGATAGGCGCCGGCCAGCATCATGCCTTCAATGCCGATGTTGAGCACGCCGGCCTTTTCCGACATCTGCTCGCCGAGCCCGGCAAGCAGCAGCGGGACGGCCGCAGTGACGGCGCCGAACAACAGCGCGCCAAGAAAAACCTCGCTGAACAGCCCGGTCATGTCTCAGGCCTTTCTCGACTGGTTGTAGCGGTGGTCGACATACTCAGCGAGGGCGAGCACGATCAGCACGATCGAGACCAGCACCAGCGTGAAATGATTGGGCACGCCAAGCCGCCTCGCCGCGCTCTCGCCGCCGATCGAAAGCACCGAAAGCAGGAACACGAAGCCAATCGCGGCAAAGCCATTCATGCGCGCGAGGAACACCGCCGGAA
>NZ_RZSB01000949.1:0-2007 GCF_004023285.1 Mesorhizobium sp. M2A.F.Ca.ET.067.02.1.1 | reverse complement strand
GGATCGAACCGGCGCAAGCCGCAAGCGCGGGCGCCGAGCCGCCGCGGCATTCCGCCGGCACGCTGATGATCAAGGCGCCGATCCGCTCGGGACAGTCGGTGTTCCATCCGCATGGCGACGTCATCGTGCTGGGTTCGGTCGCGTCCGGCTCGGAAATCGTCGCCGGCGGCTCGATCCATGTCTATGGCACGCTGCGCGGCCGCGCGATCGCCGGCTCGGAAGGCAATGTTTCGGCGCGCATCTTCTGCCGCAAGAACGAGGCCGAGCTGCTCGCCGTCGACGGCTGGTACACGACCGCCGAGGAGATGGAAGGCGTCTCGCGCGGCAAGGCCGTGCAGGCCTTCCTCGACAATGATGCGCTCTGCGTGGTGCCGCTCGGCTGAGGCCGCAAGCTTCGGACCGGTTTCGCGTGCCAAAGTTGTTACGAGTCCGCCGTGCCCGGCACGGTCATGAATAAAAATCGCCGACGGAGGCTGTATAAATGGGCAAGGTAGTCGTGGTCACATCGGGCAAGGGGGGCGTCGGCAAGACGACCTCGACGGCCGCGCTCGGCGCCGCCGTGGCCAAGACCGGCAAGAAGGTGGCGCTGGTCGATTTCGACGTCGGCCTGCGCAACCTCGACCTCATCATGGGCGCCGAGCGCCGCGTGGTGTTCGACCTCGTCAACGTCATCCAGGGCACCGCGAAGCTGTCGCAGGCGCTGATCCGCGACAAGCGGCTGGAGACGCTCTATCTGCTGCCGGCCTCGCAGACGCGCGACAAGGACGCGCTGACCGAAGAGGGCGTGGCCGAAGTCATAGCCAGGCTGCGATCGGTGTTCGACTATGTCTTCTGCGACAGCCCGGCCGGCATCGAGCGCGGCGCCCAGCTTGCCATGCGCTTCGCCGACGAGGCCGTCATCGTCACCAACCCGGAAGTGTCGTCGGTGCGCGACTCCGACCGCATCATCGGCCTGCTCGACGCCCGCACCATGAAGGCCGAGCAGGGCGAGCTGGTGCAGAAACACGTGCTGGTCACGCGCTACGACGCGGCGCGCGCCGCGCGCGGCGAGATGCTGTCGATCGACGACGTGCTGGAGATACTCTCCACGCCGCTGCTCGGCATCATCCCGGAAAGCCAGGATGTGCTGCGGGCCTCCAATCTAGGCTCGCCCGTCACGCTCTCGGAACCGCTCAATGGGGCCGCAAAGGCTTACCTCGAAGCGGCAAGGCGCCTTGAAGGCGAGGACCTGCCGGTGGTCGTCCCCTTCGAACGCAAGGGCTTCCTCGACCGGCTGCTCGGAAGGAGGGCCGCATGAGCATCCTCGACCTCTTCAAGCGGCGCACCAGCGCGCCGGTGGCGCGCGAGCGGCTGCAGCTGCTGCTCGCCTATGAGCGCCAGAGCCGCGGCCAGCCGGACCTCGTCTCCATCCTGCGCGAGGAGATCATGGCGGGCATCGCCCAGCCTGTGCAGATCGACCAGGACTATCTCCCCGTCTCGATTGACCGCAGCGCCACCCTGTCGACGCTGGAGATCGACATCCAGATCCCCAACAAGAGCGCCGCGCCGCTGGCCATGGCGGGGTGACGCCGACGCATTTCCTCGCCCCCGCCAAGGCGGGGGAGAGGTGCCCCGCGCAGCGGGGCGGAGAGGGGGCCTGCGACGCTGGCGGGTTCCCTCCGACTGCTTTCCAGGCCGGCGCGTTTCCCCCTCTCCGTCGCGGCTTCGCCGCGCCACCTCTCCCCCACCTTCGTGGGGGCGAGGAACCAAGGTTCCGAAGCGCCTCGATCCTTCGCGCTCCTCACTCCGGCTGGTACAACTCATCCATGCTGCGCGCCGCCAACTCGGCGAACGGCGCCTGCTTCCGCACCCGTCCATGCTCCAGGATCACCAGGTCGTCGCAGAATGAGATCGTCGAGTGGTGGTGGCTGATGACGATCGTCGTGCGGCGTCCGGCGCGCGACTTCAGTGTTTCCACGATCGCCGCTTCCGACAGCCCGTCGACGGCGTTGGTGGCCTCGTCGAGGA
>NZ_RZSB01000948.1:0-2008 GCF_004023285.1 Mesorhizobium sp. M2A.F.Ca.ET.067.02.1.1 | reverse complement strand
CCGTTACACGGCGCTGCGCTATTTCAACGTCGCCGGCGCCGACCCGAAGGGCCGCACCGGACAGTCGACGCCCGGCGCTACGCATCTGATCAAGGTGGCCTGCGAGACCGCGCTCGGCAAGCGTGCCTTCATGCAGGTCTTCGGCACCGACTATCCGACGCCGGACGGCACCTGCATGCGCGACTACATCCATGTCAGCGATCTCGCCGCCGCGCACCGGCTGGCGCTGCAGCGGCTGCGCGCCGGCGGCACAAGCCTCGTCGCCAATTGCGGTTACAGCCACGGCTATTCCGTGCTCGAGGTGATCGACAGCGTGCGCCGCGCCTTCGGCCATGATTTCGATGTCCGCATGGGCGATCGCCGGCCCGGCGACGCCGCTGCCGTGGTCGCCAATTCCGAGCTTGCCCGCAAGGAGCTCGGCTGGACGCCGCAGCGCGACGATCTCGACCTAATCGTCAACGATGCGCTGGCCTGGGAGCGCATCCTGACGACCAAGAACTCGGTTCGAAACTGAGCAATTCCAGGAAAAGTGTGTAGCGGTTTTCCGTCCGGAATTGCGTCAAGACAACTAGTCCAGCTGTTGGGCCAAGGGCTCGTCCGGCGCTCTTAGACGCGGTATTGAGCCTCATGCAGCGGTGCGCTGTGGCGCGTGCCGCTGCCATAATGCTTGAGGGGACGGCATGAAGATCCTGGTTCTCGGCGCCGGCGTCGTTGGCACGGCGGCCGCCTACTATCTGGCCAAGGACGGTCACGAGGTGACGGTGATCGAGCGCCACGAGGCGGTGGCGCGCGGCACCAGCCAGTCGAATGCCGGTCTGGTGTCGCCCGGCGACGCCACCGCCTGGGCTTCGCCCGCCGCGCTGAAGACCTTCCTGCGCGCGCTTTGGAACCACGACCTCGGCATCAAGGTGAGGCTCCGCCTCGATCCCTATTTCTACACCTGGAGCCTGCGCTTCCTGCGCGAATGCACGGTGAAGCGGCTGCGCGCCAACACTGACATCAAGCTTAGGCTCGCGCTGCATTCCCGCGAGTGCATCAATCAACTGTCGGAGGACACCGGCATCCATTACGACGAGCGCAAGAAGGGCATCCTCTACTTCTTCCGCTCGCAAAAGAGCCTCGACACCGGCACCGACAATTATCGCTATCTCGGCGAGCACGGCCTGCCGATCGAGATCGTCGGCCGCGAGCGTCTGGTCGAGCTGGAGCCGGGGCTTGCCGGCGTGAAGGAAAAGATCGCCGGCGGCATCTATTCGCCGATCGACCAGACCGGCGATTCCAAGCAGTTCACCGACAGGCTCGCCGCCTATGCCGCCGAGAAGCTCGGCGTCAAATTCCTGTTCGGCACGACGGTCCAGGGCCTCGACATCGAGGGCGACCGGGTGCGCGCCGTCATGACCTCGGCCGGCACGGTCGCCGGCGACGCCGTCGTCATCTCGATCGGGCCGGAAAGCGGCCTGTTCGGCCGCCGTTACGGCATCGACCTGCCGGTTTACCCGGTGAAGGGCTACACCGCGACGATTCCCTTGGAAGACGAAAGCAAGGGGCCGACCATGGGCGGCGCCGACGAGGACCGGCTGATCGGCTATTCCAGGCTCGGCAACCGCCTGCGCATGTCCTCGACGGCCGAGTTCACCGGCTTCGACCGCAGCTTCAAGCCCAGCGATTTCAGGACCATCCTGGAAACCGGCAAGGATCTTTTCCCGGGTGCCTTCGACGAGAAGAAGGCCGTATTCTGGGCCGGCCTGCGGCCGATGATGCCGAACTCGGTACCGGTCATCGGCCAGGCGAGATACCGCAATCTTTATCTCGACACCGGCCACGGCCATGTCGGCTGGACGATGGCCTGCGGCTCGGGGCAATTCCTGGCGGATGTCGTCGCCGGCAGAAAGCCGCAGATCGACCCGCTGGGATTGCTATACGGGACGGCACGCTGAAGGGCCCTTCGATTATTGACGTCGGCGCCGCCCCTCATCCGCCCTTCGGGCACCTTCTCCCCGTACAACGG
>NZ_RZSB01000947.1:0-2009 GCF_004023285.1 Mesorhizobium sp. M2A.F.Ca.ET.067.02.1.1 | reverse complement strand
AGAAAGGACCGGCGCGTTCGGCACCGGCCCCATGTTCTTTCCCCTAGGCCGCGCTTCTTCGGCGCGGCTTCGATGTTCTTCGAACGCCTACATCCGGTAAGCGATCGTATCGTTCCAGAAGCGGTCGAGCCGCTGCAGGGCGCGGTTCATCTGCTTGAACTCGTCGGTGTTGATGCCGCCGACCGCTTCGATCGAGCCGACATGGCGCTCGTAGAGGCCCGCGACGACGTCGGCCACCTCGTTGCCCTTCGGCGTCAGCGAGACGCGGACCGAGCGGCGGTCGATGCGTGAGCGCTGGTGGTTGATGAAGCCGAGGTCGACCAGCTTCTTCAGATTGTAGGAGACGTTCGAGCCGAGATAGTAACCGCGCGAACGCAGCTCGCCGGCGGTCAGCTCCGAATTGCCGATGTTGAAGAGCAGCAGCGCCTGGATGGCGTTGATGTCGGAACGGCCGTTGCGGTCGAACTCGTCCTTGATCACGTCAAGCAGACGGCGGTGCAGACGCTCCACCAGCTGCAGCGATTCCATGTACAGCGAACGGATAGCCTCGCGGCGATCGTCAGATACGTTTGCGGTCTTCGCCGCCGGACGCGAATTGATCATTGTCTTTGCCTCTCGTTTGTCGCCTTGGTGATTTTTTGTTTTTCACCTTGATCCCGACACTATCGAATACTCATAAAATTCGACTTAAACGCCAGGGCTAACAAGAGCTTACCGGTAAGAGGTTTCGGAAGACGCTTAACGATCGGTCACCCGAGCAAGAACAATTAACCTAAAGATTTAGCCAACGGTTCCGGGTAGAAAACGCGCCGCGAAATCGGCCCGGAAAACCAGCCCTCGGCTTATTGGCGGAGCTGGCGCTTCTGCAGCCAGATGGTGACCCGGAAGACGATGTAGAGCAAGGCTACGCATGCGTGCGAGATCACGATCAGCAGGCGGTGGCCAAAGAGATCGGGGAAGCCGGCATACATCACCGTCTCGGTCACCGCGCAGATGAACCAGATCACCGGCCCCCAGGACGCCAGCATCCAAAGCCCCGCCGCGGCGAAGGGGAAAAAGACGGCAAGCGTCGTCGCCGCCACCTGCCAATGCACCGGCATCAGGTCGAAGCGCCACAATTCGCCGGGATAGATGCCGATCAGGCGGATCCAGTAGAGGATGCCGAACAGAAGGCAATAGCCGGCGATCACACGCTGGAACCAGGCGAAGATGACCTCGGTGGTCGAGGGCTGCAGCACGACACGCCTGGAGGTGACCTCGCTCACAGGGCGAGTTCCTTGTCTCCGAGCGGCGCGAAATAGGCGTCGATGTCGGCGGCACTGACCTCGTCCAGGCTCGCTGGCCGCCACTGGGGCGTCGACCCCTTGTTGATGATGGCGGCGCGGATGCCTTCATAGAAATCGTGGCCGGCAAGCATGCGGTTGAGGATGCGGAATTCCATCTTCATGCATTCGTCCATCGACAGCGTCGATCCCGCGCTGATCTGGCGCCAGGCGACGTTGAGGCTGGTCGGCGAGCGGGTCTTAAGCGTCGCCAGCGTCTTTGCGGCAAAAGCATCGTCAGCCCCTGCCCGCTCCAGACTGTCGATGATGCCGGCGAGCGAGCTCTGCGAGAAATGGCGCGCGATCGCTTCCAGGTCCTGCCGCTCGGTCTCGCGTTTGGCGGGCACGAAGAAATCGCGCAGCTCGGCATTGGCGTCGCCGCTCGTGGCCAGCTCGTCGAGCAGGCCCGCCTGGTCCCCGGCCTTGATGGTGTGGGTGGCGAGCCCCGACCATAGCGCGTCGCCATAGCGGATGCGGTTTCCGGTCAGCCCCAGATACATGCCGAACGCGCCGCCGAGATCCGGCAGCAGATGGCTGCCGCCGACATCGGGGAAGAAGCCGATGCCGACCTCGGGCATGGCGAACTGCGCGTTTTCGGTCAGCACGCGATGCGAGCCGTGAAAGGAGATGCCGACGCCGCCGCCCATGACGATGCCGTCGATCAGCGCCACATAGGGTTTCTTGAAG
>NZ_RZSB01000946.1:0-2012 GCF_004023285.1 Mesorhizobium sp. M2A.F.Ca.ET.067.02.1.1 | reverse complement strand
GCTTACCATTGCCTTCGAACGCTTCACGCGCCGGTTCAAGGTAGCCGAAGCCGTTGCGGCGGCGGAGAACGCACTTAACGCGCTCGACGCTCAGACGCTGGTCTTCATCTGCGACAATGCCGGATGCGGGGCGGCGGACGTCGCCCGCTATCTCGATGTCGCGCCGACGACCATGTCCTCGGCCATCGACAGGCTTGTGCGCAAGGGACTGGTCGAGCGCCGCAGGCCGGAAGAGAACCGCCGGACGGTAGCCCTTACCGCCACGGCAAAGGGCGTGCAGGTGGTCGGCGATCAAAAAGCCGGCTACCGCAACGCCTGCATGGCAATGCTCAGGTCGCTAAACGCCAGCGAACGACAGGAGTTGATCCGCCTTACCGAGAAAATCGCAGATACGAAAGTTGAATAATACGATTTTCGTACTATCATGATGGTGGCTCGCCGGCGTTCCGCTGCCGGTCCCTGAATGGAGACGCCTGTGACCATCATGATCAACGGATCCGACTATCCCGTTCCAGACGATGCGCGCGTGTCGCTGCTCGACATGTTGCGCGAACGCCTTGGGCTAACCGGCACGAAGCTCGGTTGCAACCAGGGTGCCTGCGGCGCCTGCACAGTGTTGCTGGACGACGAGCGGGTGCTGTCCTGCCTCACGCTGGCGGCACAGGCAAAGGGGCGCGATGTTCGCACGATCGAAGGACTGCAAGGGCCAGACGGCGGCCTCCACCCCCTGCAAGAGGCTTTCATCGAACATGATGGCCTCCAGTGTGGCTACTGCACCCCGGGCCAGATCTGCTCGGCGATCGCCATGGCGCGGGAGTTGCGGCGCGGCGATCCAAGTCACGTCACTGCCGATCTCGCAGGCCCGGTCCGGCCGACCCGCGAGGAAATCCGCGAACGCATGAGCGGCAATCTGTGCCGCTGCGGTGCGCATAACGGCATTGTCGAAGCGATCGAGGAAATGCTTGCTGGAGAGCCGGCATGACGCCCTTTGCATTTCACATCGCGAATGACCGTGCGGAAGCCCTGGCGCTTGCTGCCGACGGCGCACGGTTCGTCGGCGGGGGCACGAACCTTGTCGATCTGCTCAGGCAGAATGTCGACTCCGCTTCGCAACTGGTCGATGTCAGCCGCCTCACCTCCGACATCCAGGAAGCTGATGGCGGCGCGCTGCTCATCGGCGCATCGATGAAGAACAGCGCTCTAGCCGCGCAACCGCTGATCCGCGAACGCTATCCGATGCTGTCGCGCGCCTTGCTGGCCGGGGCCTCGGCGCAGATCCGCAACATGGCGACGGTCGGCGGCAACATTATGCAGCGGACACGCTGCGCCTATTTCTACGATGTGGACGGGGCGCGATGTAACAAGCGGCAGCCTGGCGGCGGCTGTGGCGCCATCGGCGGCTTCAACCGCTATCACGCAATATTGGGTGCGTCGAATGACTGCGTGGCAACCCATCCCTCGGACATGTGCGTCGCGCTTGCCGCGCTCTCGGCGGTGGTGCATCTCGCCGGCCCCGCAGGTGAGAGAACGGTGGCGCTCGCCGAGTTCCACGCCTTGCCAGGCGCCAGTCCACAAATCGAGAGTGTCCTGCAGCCCGGGGAGATGATCACCACGGTAGAGCTTCCGCCCGCGACCCCCGCAATGGTGAATTCCGAGTATCGCAAGCTGCGCGACCGTTCGAGCTATGCATTCGCCCTGGTTTCCGTGGCGGCTGGCCTGGACGTCGTCGAGGGCAAGGTCGCCGAGGTTCGGATCGCGCTTGGCGGCGTGGCCGCAAAGCCATGGCGCGCCACGCGTGCGGAGGCGGCGCTTCGCGGATTGCCGGCGACCCGCGCGAATTTCCTTTCCGCCGCGGAGGAGGAATTGGCCGAGGCGCGGCCGCTCGAAGGCAATGCTTTCAAGATCGGGCTGGCGCAGCGCACGATCGCAGCCGTCCTTGAATCGCTGGCAGGAGATCCCGCATGAGCAAGCTGCAGAATGCCCTCGTCGGCGGAGTCCGCACGGTGCTGGGC
>NZ_RZSB01000945.1:0-2012 GCF_004023285.1 Mesorhizobium sp. M2A.F.Ca.ET.067.02.1.1 | reverse complement strand
TGTTGATGGCGGACACGCTCAACTGGTCGAGGCAAACATGGGGGAAGTTGCATGGTCTTTCTCCTTTGGCTCTGGTTGGAGTTGCCGTTTCCGCGAGGCCGCAGGCCGAGCGGTGGGCTGGTTTGCGCCTAGCGGCGCGGTCCGCCGCGTCGGGCGAAAGCTCGGGGGTTGGGATCTCGAGGCGGGCGGCGGCCTGCCGCAAAAGCGGCTCTTCCTCGGTGATATGGCCGGCAATCCGCGCGGCCTCAGTGCAGACGAGAGCGCAAAGCGCGCCTTGAAGTAGAGATCGCGCTCGAGGCCGAGGCCAAGCGGTCCCTTGACGGTTCGAAGCTCGGCAAGGCTGACGCTGCCGAGTTCGGGAAGCCGAAACCGAGGTCGCAAAGGCCAAACAGCGTATCGCCGTCGGCGTCGAGTTCGGTCAAAAGCCAGGTCGCGGTACCAATCGGTTTGAACAGTTTTACGACCGGCACATGGTCGGCCTCTAGCTCGGTCGCGCCGTTGGCGAGCAGCCGCGCACGCAATTCATCGATGATCAGGATCATGGCAAAACTCCCAGGTCGAGTTGGTTGCGTTTGGCATCGCGCAGGCTCACGCCGCGATCCCCGTTTGCGCCTCGCTTGCCGCTTCAGCCTGAAAGGCGAGAAGGAAATCGGCGGCCTTCGAAGCAAGACTGGCGGCGCGGAAAATGGCGCGGTTGTCCTCGCGCAGCACCTTGAGCCATGAGGCGATATAGTCGGCATGGCGCACCGTCGGCTCGATGCCGAGGCTAGAGCAGGTGAAGGCGGCCGTAAGCTCGGCGACCAGCTCCTCGCGGGCATAGGTCTTGGTGCCAAACGAGCCGGAGAAGTCACGGGCAAGCCGGGTCGGGTGTCCGGTCCAGTGGCCTAACTCGTGGAGAGCCGTTCGGTAGTAATTGACCTGTTCGAAGAACGCGGGCTGCGGCGGCAGCTGCACGAAATCGGCACTCGGCATGTAGAAGGCGCGATCACCACCGATGCGGATATCGGCGCCGCTTGCACGTGTGAGAGCTTCGGCCTGCGGGATGATCTCACGTTCCGGCAGTGGCTCGGCATCGCGGCAAAGATGTTCCGGCAAGCCCTCGCATTGAGCGACATTGAAGACGGTGAAGCGCTTGAGATAGGGAACCGCCTGCGGCTCCGCGTCCTCGGCCTTGGCGCGTTCCTTCTCGTCCTTCGGGACAAAGCGATCGGCATGAACGATGGTTGTGCCATGCTCGCCCTTCCTGACATTGCCGCCAAGCGAAAGCGCCTGCCGGAAGGTGAGCCAGTTCTGGCCGGGGTATGAGCGATCAATCACCGCGCCCCAAAGGATCAGGATGTTGATACCGGAATAGCTGCTCCCGGTGGAGGCGTTCTTTGGCAGCCCAAGGCCAGTCTTTGCGCTTCCCCAAGGCTTGACCCAAGGCACCTCGCCCCGCTCCAGATCGGCGATGATGCGGTCGGTGATTTCGGAATACAGGCTGGCTCTGGGCTGCTCGCCCATCTTGCCGCTAACGTCTCCACGGGTACTGCGTTTGCCGGTCTTGCGCATGATGAAATCTCCGCTCGCCAATGTCGCTGCGCCCTCCCGGAAAGCGGGGTGGGCGGCGAAAACGACCGGAAAGGCCCGCCGTCAGAGGTGGCCGGCATCCGCAGGGCCGAAACGAAGTGGAGGACCCTGAGCTGAAAGGGAAGGGTTGCGGGCCGCCGCGGCGGGCCTAGAAGGGAGAGCCGCCCACACCGTGCCGCCGGGAAGGCCAACCAAAAAGACAGCGCCGCCAGAATGTCGGCGACCGTCACAGCCCGCAAGGGCTGCCTGCGCCAGGGGGCGAAGCCGAATGGCCGAGACCGCCTGAGTTTGTCGATGACAAAGCGGGCTCGGTTCACGAGCACCCGGTGCGCGCGATCAGCGCGCAGGCGCCACTCAGATCCCCGACAACTGCCGGATCCAGTCGAAGTTCTCGAAGCTGCAAAGATAAGACGTTAGACAGATGTGGACGCGCGCTCTCTCTC
>NZ_RZSB01000944.1:0-2013 GCF_004023285.1 Mesorhizobium sp. M2A.F.Ca.ET.067.02.1.1 | reverse complement strand
TTCTTACCCTTGGGCTACAGCCTCGCCTTCGGCAAAGAGGGCATCTTCTGGGCCTTCGATGTCGGCAATGGTTGCCTGTTCGAGATCCAGAGCACGGGCGAGACGCCGCCACTCACCCATCTGCATGTCGCCTTCCGGGCGAAGAGCAAGGCTGAGGTCGATGCGTTCCATCGCGCGGCGCTCGAAGCGGGCGCCGCGGACAATGGCGCGCCCCGGGCCGCGTCCGAACTATGCGGAGCATTACTACGCCTGCTTCGTGCTTGATCCGGACGGCTACAATATCGAGGCGATGATCAACGAGGCGTGAGGACCGATCGCCTTCGCAACTTCGTCATTCCAGGGCGGAGCAAGGAGCGAAGCGACGCGCGCAGACCCTGGAATCCATGCCGTGATGCAGACGACAAGCTAGAGGTGCAGGATCAAGCGCTCGGCAGCAGGGACATTCTCGCCCGCCGCGAGCTTCACGCACGTTTCGGCATGGATCCTCGGGTCAAGCCCGAGGATGACGAAGGCGCGAGTTGCGCCGCCGCTCATGCGTTGACGTACATCAAAGCAACGTTCTCCACTATCCCTACCATCGCGCCGTCAGCAATGACTTTGGAGGCGAAGATGGACGCGCAGATCAAGGACAAGATCCAGACGCTGCTGGATCAGCACCGGATCATGACGGTCGCAACGCTGAGGCCGGACGGCTGGCCGCAGGCGACGACTGTGGGCTACGTCAATGATGGCCTCACCCTTTACTTCCTCTGCGGCCTGGACAGCCAGAAGGCGGCAAATCTGGCGCGGGACGATCGCCTGTCGCTGACCATAGACCACGACGCGCCGCAGGTGATGGAGATCACCGGGCTTTCCATGGCGGCGCGGGCGCAGCCGGTGGAAGACCGCGCCGAGGCCGAGAAGGTTCTGCGCATGCTGCCGATGAAGTATCCGCCGCAAACCTCGATGCCCGGTCCGATGCCGACGCCGGATCAGGTCTGCATCTTCCGCGTGATGCCGACAGTGATCTCCGTGCTCGACTACTCGAAGGGTTTTGGCCACACGGATCTGGTCACCTGCTGAGCGCGGCATGGCGGCCAGGCGATCCAATTGATCGATCGCATGATCCAGATCAAGGCAAAGCCCATCGTTCCTGATTGTTTCCTCGGCCGTTCTTTCCGAGGAGATGGAAATGCCTACAGAGAGCCTAATCGTCGTCACCGCCATTGTGGCCTATTTCGCGACTTTCATGGCCGTGCTCGCCTATGTGACGATGGCGGAGTCGCGACATCTGCCACGGAGATAGCCGAGGCGATCGGATGCGCCTCAGTCCGCGTCGGCCATCATCTGGCCGCCGCCGCCCAGCCAGGCGCGCCATTGCCGCTCATCGCCGTGGAAGACGTTGAGGTCGATGCGGCCTGTCACGCCATGCGACAGGCCGGAGCCCGAATACTGCCAGAACAGCCATTTGCGGCCCGGATAGACTTTTGACGGATGCGCCGCCACGGCGCGCAGCCAGAACGGATAATCCAGGAAGGCCCCGCGCAAATTGTCGCGATAGAAATCAGGGCTGGTGTAGATGATCGGGCGCTGGCCGTAATGGCGCTCCAGCTTGTCCATGAACACCTGCATCTTCTCCAGCACCTTTTCGCGCGAAGGCTTGCGCCTGCAGGAGGATTCGCCGTTCCACTCGACGTCGATCACCGGCGGCAATGCGCCGTCCATCTTCGGCACATTGCGGATGAACCAGTCGGCCTGCTCACCCGCCGTGCGGCACCAATAGAAGAAATGATAGGCGCCCCGCTTCAACCCGGCGGCGTCGGCGTTGCGCCAGTTTTTCATGAACATCGGGTCGAGATGGTCGCCGCCATCGGTCGCCTTGATATAGGCGAAGTTGGCGCCCTGGGCGCGCAGCTTGCTCCAATTGATATTGCCCTGCCAGCGCGAGACGTCGACGCCATGCACGGCCAGATGGCGCGGCGAGGAGCGGCCGAAATTGATCGGCTTGGCGTCGCGGAAGGCATAGCGCGTGAC
>NZ_RZSB01000943.1:0-2018 GCF_004023285.1 Mesorhizobium sp. M2A.F.Ca.ET.067.02.1.1 | reverse complement strand
TTCCGGGCATAATTACGAGCTGCGCTACTGGCTGGCCGCCTGCGGCATCGATCCCGACCGCGACATCGAGATCGTCATCGTGCCGCCGCCCTTCATGGCCGATGCGCTGGCTGCCGGCCGCATCGACGGCTATTGCGTCGGCGAGCCTTGGAACAGCGCCGCTGTCGCGGCCGGAACCGGCCGCATCGTCACCGTCAAGGCGCTGCTCTGGCGCAACAGTCCGGAAAAGGTGATCGGCGCGCGTAAGGTGTGGGCCGAGGAGAACCCGGAGGCGCTTGCAGCACTTCTCAGGGCGTTGCATCACGCCGCCCGCTGGTGCCAGGACCCGGCGAACCGCGGCGAACTGGCCGCGCTGATGGCGAAGCCGGCCTTCCTTGGGCAGCCGGAGGCAATCCAGATGCCGGCGCTCACTGGACGCCTTCAACTTGGCGGCGGCGTGGAGCGGCGCGTCGAGGATTTCTTCCTGCCCTTCGACAAGGCGGCGAACTTCCCCTGGAAAAGCCATGCGCTGTGGTTCTACACGCAGATGGTGCGCTGGGGGCAATTGCCGCACACACCGCAGAACCTCGCCATCGCCCGCGACTGCTATCGGCCCGACCTCTACCGCTCGGCGCTGAAGCCGCTCGGCGTGGCGCTGCCCGGCGCCAATGCCAAGGTCGAGGGCGCGCTGAAGGTTGCGACGCCAGTCGGCTCGGCGGGGGCGAGCCTGGTGCTTGGTCCCGACGGATTTTTCGACGGCCAGATCTTCGATCCGGACCGGATCGACGCCTACATTGCCGGCCAGAAACGCGCCTGATCATTCGCGCGCCAGTCTTGTGCGATGCACAAAATTTGTGCGGCATGTCCATGCCATTGATCAATGTTTGACCGCGTTGCAGCTTGGCTCCGCCGCAGGCCCATTGTGCAGCATGCTGATTTTAAATGAAATTCTGATCTCTCGTAAAACTGGCACGCTTCGTGCTTTGAAATAGACCGAGCCCCTCGTGGGCAACAGAACAGGCGTCCAATGGCGGGCGCCACAGGCAAAGCTGCCGCTCAGGTCACCACGCGATCCCGGATGTACGGACGCGAGGGGGCCTGGACGGCAGCTTTTTTCGTTTTGGACCGGAGATGACGATGACCAGACGGATCGGACCCTCGCTCAAGGATTTCACCCGCCGCGATGTCCTGGCGAGCAGCGCGCTGACGGCGGTGCTGTTCGTTGCCGCGCTGTTCTTGTTTCCCGCCAGCCACGAAGCCGAGGGCAACGGTTCGCATGTGACCGCGCAAGCCCCGGCGCGCTGACCGATGCCGCACGCCTGATCAACACCACACGCGGCGCCTGCCGCCGCAAACCGGAGCCAACCATGACCGCAAACCTCCCAGCCGCGCAAAGCCAGGACAGTGCTCCCCGGCAGGCGCTCGTCATGTCCACCATCGCCTTCACCGTCTGCTTCGCGGTGTGGACGATCTTTTCCATCATCGGCGTGCGCATCAAGCAGGAGCTCGGGCTGAACGAGACCGAGTTCGGCCTGCTGGTCGGCACGCCGATCCTGACCGGATCGCTGGTGCGCATGGTGCTCGGCGTCTGGACCGACCGCTATGGCGGCCGCCTGGTCTACACGCTCACCATGCTCGCGGCGGCGGTCGCGACCTTCCTGCTCGCTTTCGCCCACACCTATCAGCAGATGCTGCTTGCCGCCCTCGGCGTCGGTCTCGCTGGCGGCTCCTTCGCCGTCGGCGTCGCCTATGTGTCGCGCTTCTTCCCCGCCGGCAGACAAGGCACGGCGCTCGGCATTTTCGGCGTCGGCAATGTCGGTGCGGCGGTCACCAAGTTCCTGGCGCCGCTCGTGCTGCTTGCCTGGGGCTGGCAGTCGGTGGCGCTGATCTGGGCCGCGGCGCTGGTCGTCATGGCGATCGTCTTCTGGTTCACTACCAACGAAGATCCTGTCATCCGCGAACGCCGTGCCGGCAAGGCGGCGCCGACGAGGAGCTTCTGGCAGGAATTCGCGCCGCTGAAGAACCTGCAGGTCTGGCGC
>NZ_RZSB01000942.1:0-2023 GCF_004023285.1 Mesorhizobium sp. M2A.F.Ca.ET.067.02.1.1 | reverse complement strand
GTTGGGGCGGCCCCCTGGTCATCGAGCCGACCGAGCAGCGCAACAAGGTCGTGTCGGTAACCGGTGGCGGCATCCATCCGGTGGCGCAGCTCATTGCCGACATGACCGGCGCCCAGGCTGTCGACGGCTTCAAGTCGCCGCCGATCGAAAGCGAGATGGCGGTCGTCGTCGTCGACTGCGGCGGCACCGCGCGCTGCGGCGTCTACCCGCGCAAGCGTATCCCGACCGTCAATCTGACGCCGGTCGGCCAGGCGGGTCCGCTCGCCCAGTTCATCACGGAAGACATCTACGTTTCGGGCGTGAAGCCGGCCAATGTCGCAGTGGCGGACGGATCCGAAGCGGTCACCACTGCGGGGGGAGCAGCATCGATGAGGTCAAGCAACAACACCACTGCCAGGGCGGCCGAGCCGCTGCCGAGGGGAGGCGGGCTTATCGGCCTGATCAGCTCGATCGGCCGCGTCATGGGCCGCGTGGTCGGCATCTTCTTCAACTCCGGCCGCCGCACCATCGATCAGGTCGTCCGCAACGTGCTGCCCTTCATGGCCTTCGTGACCATGCTGATCGGCCTGATCCTCTATACCGGCATCGGCGATGTGCTGGCGCAGCCGATGGGTCCGCTGGCCAACAACATCGTCGGCCTGCTGGTCATCTCGGCCATCTGCGGCCTGCCGTTCCTGTCGCCCATCCTGGGACCGGGCGCGGTCATCGCCCAGGTCATCGGCGTCGCCATCATCGGCCCGCAGATCGCCAACGGCACCATCTCGCCCGCAATGGCGCTGCCGGCGCTGTTTGCCTACAACACCCAGGTGGGCTGCGACTTCGTTCCCGTCGGTCTGGCGCTCGGTGAGGCCAAGCCGAAGACGATCGAAATCGGCGTGCCGGCGGTGCTCATCAGCCGCCAGATCATGGGCCCTGTCTCCGTGCTGATCGCCTGGGTCGTGTCCCTGATCGTGTTCTAAAATAGCAGTAGTAAAACGAGGTTCGTCATATGTCGGTTCTTCTCAAGACACGGGTCACGGCAATAGGACCCGAAGTGGCGGACCTCGCCGAGGGCGGCGTGCTCATCCTGTTCGCGGATGGCTCGCCTCCCGAACTGGCCGAGGTCTCCGTGCTGCACAAGACGGAGGAAGGCCCGAGCGACGATGCGCCAGCAACAGGCGCCTCCATCACACTCGGGCCGGTCTCGGCGACGATAACGGCGGTCGGCTCCACGGCCTGGAGCAAGGTCCGCGAGATGGGTCATGTCGTGATCTCTTTCAACGGAGCATCCGAGGCCGAAAGGCCGGGTGAGGTTTGCGCGTCCGAGGTCGATACCGGAGCGCTCGTGGCCGCCCTTACACCGGGCGCTGTCATCACCATCGCCGCCTGATAATATCCGCGCTGTCTGTCGATAAGCGCCCAAACCTAGAGAATTGCCATGGAACGCTCGACCATCGTCAGAGTGCACGAAGGTTTGCACGCCCGTCCCGCCACGCGGTTCGTAAAACTCGCCAAGGGTTTCGAATCCGATGTCGAGCTGGTCAAGGACGGCAAGGCGGTCAGCGCCAAGAGCTCGGTCAAGCTGATGCTGCTGGCGGTCAAGGAAAACCAGGAAGTCACCGTGCGCGCCAACGGCGCCGACGCCATCGAGGCGATCGAGGCGCTGATCGGCTATCTGGAGAATCCGCGCGCCGGTCTCGACGACGAGAGCGAAGCGGGTGAGGGCGGCTCTGAAACCGCAGCCGTCGCACCTGCGTCGGAGCCCGTAGCACCGGCTGCAGCATCGGCGGATGGAACGCCGAAACTGCAGGGCGTAGCCGCCAGTGAGGGCGTGGCGATCGGGCCGGCCTTCGCCCATTTCCCGCCGGAGATCGAGGGGCCGGGCAGGCACCTGCAGGCCGGCGAGATCGAAAGCGAGCTCGAGCGCTTCCGCGGCGCCGTCGCCAGCGTCCAGGCGCGCATGGACCGCACGCTTGCCGAGAACAATCTCGCCGCCGGCGACCGCGGCATCGTCGCGGCTTTGCGCGACATCGCCGCCGACGAC
>NZ_RZSB01000941.1:0-2033 GCF_004023285.1 Mesorhizobium sp. M2A.F.Ca.ET.067.02.1.1 | reverse complement strand
ACCCGTCGCTGTTCAAGCCGGACATGCATTTCTGGACTGCCTCGAAGCAGCCCTGGCTGATGCTCGACGATGGCCTGCCGCAATATGAAGGCGCGCCGCCGGCCTGAGTCATTGCGACGCATCTCTGCACAAAAATTTCATCTCCGCTGCACGACATAGCCGGCAAAGCGTCATTGGCGGGCCATCTTTGGCTGCCTATGTAAGCGCCATGCGGGCAGGCATCGAGGAGGCGACGGATGAGCGAGAGCATCAACACCCTGGACGAGCTTTTGAACGACCCGATGATCCAGCTCGTGATGGCGCGCGACCGCGTGCGGCCGGCCGAGCTTCGCCTGCTCCTGGAAAAGGCGCGAGACAAGGCCGGCGATGATTCCCGTATCGACCAGGCTTCGGTGCCGCCGGCCCATGTGGTGGCAAGAAGCTGCCTGAAGCAGTGGCTGCACCGCTGAGGCAGTTCCAGGAAAATGGTCAGCTCGAATACGCCGGCAGGTAAGCGTAGTGATTGCGTAAATAGGCGAGCTTGAAGCCGAGCCGGTCGTAGTTGCGATAGGCCGGTCCGTCGCGGTCGGGGAGCGGCGCCTCGATATCGGCGACAAACAGCTTCGCGCCGGCCGCAATGCCGTCGCGAACCAGCCTTTCCCCAAGCATGGCATCCAGATCGAAGCTCGGCGCCATGATGCCAGGTACCGGCGCGTCGATGCCGCTCCAGGCGGCGCCGTCGGGGCCGATGAAAAGCGAGCGCACCGCGGCGACCGCGCCGCCACGTTTCAGCATGTAGTGGCGCCAACCCTTGCGGCCGACAAGCGCGGTGAGCCAGGGCGAGGTGGGGAGCCTGTATTTGGCATCGATGAAAGAAGCCCATTCCGAAGCCGTCCTGGGGGTCACCTCCTCGATAACGGGATCATCTACCGGGATCAGCGGGTCGCGCGGGAAGAGCGGTTCGGCTGGCAGCGGCGTCGCGTCGCGATAGATGCGCTCCCAGCCGCCCTGATGCTGCAGGCCGCGCGCTTCCAGCCAGCATCTCAGCCGCGCCGGCTCGGTGTGCGGACTGGTGTAGAACCACGGCCGCATGATGCCGGCCTCGCGATAATGCGCAAGCAGCGCGTCGAGCTGTTCCTCGGTCGCCGGACCATCGACGCCGATATTCTTCACGCAGTTGAAATGGATGAACGGGATCGTCGTGCAGGTGGTCCAGACCAGATCGCCCTCGCTCGCGATCGACAGCCCTTGGCGTGCCGCGAAATCGGCGGGCGCCGCGTCGTAAAGGTCGCGCCAGGCCGCGACTTCGGCGCGCTCGATGGCGCGGCTGAAGTCACGCGATACCTCCTCGATCGCGATTTCCGGGGGGTGCGTCTCCAGCGGCACGACAGGCTCGAGTTCCGAGAGGGCGGCGGTCGACATGGCATGCTCCTCCGATATGCCTTACAGTGTAAGATTAGCGAATGATAATATGGTGCCAAGCGTTGTCAAGCAGGATTAGCGGCACCTTACAAATCCGTGAGTTGGAATCACGCTATCGTGAGGCTAAGCCTGTCCTCGTGGGGCTTTTCGAATGACGATTCACTTTTGCCTCGGAGGAGACCGAGGCCCGGGGAAAAGGGTTGAGATGACCGACGTCTGCACTCAAGGGTTGGATACCGGCTTTGTCGGCCTGGGTTATGCCAAAGTGGCATTTCTGGGCATCGTGCAAGGCATCACCGAATTGCTGCCGATCTCGTCCACGGCGCATATGCGCATCGTGCCGGCGGTGCTCGGCTGGCAGGATCCCGGATCGGCCTTCTCGGCCGCGATGCAGCTGGCGGCGCTGGCGGCGGTGATCAGCTATTTCTGGAGCGATGTCAGGGACGTGCTCTTCGGATCGATCGCGGCAATCTCGCGCCGCGATTTCGGCGACCGCTATTTCCGCCTGGCGATCAGCATCATCCTTGCCACCATCCCGATCATCATTGCCGGCCTTGCGCTTTCCGGAGTGCTCAACGCCTGCAATTCGCCGCTGCGCGGGCTCGCCGTTATCGGCTGGGCCTGCATCGCCA
>NZ_RZSB01000940.1:0-2034 GCF_004023285.1 Mesorhizobium sp. M2A.F.Ca.ET.067.02.1.1 | reverse complement strand
GGCCTGACGCTGCCGATTATCCCGAACGCTTGGCCGACATGGGCATCATAGCGGGCGCCGGCCTCGTGGCCGGCCTGATCTATTGGCTGATTGCCGGGCGCGACGCCGGCTTCCGCCGTCCGCTCATCAAAGCAATTCCAGCAAAAGTGTGAAGCGGTCAGGCCGAGCGGTATCGCCGTAGCCTTCCGCCCGGAATTGCTTGAAGTTACCGCGCTCAGCTTGACGGCGTGCGCACCGCTTCGGTCGCGTCCAGCGCCTGCATCAGCTTGGAATCACGGTCATAGACGTCGTCGAAATACTCGACCTTGCCGGACATATCAGGCCAGGCGGTGAAATAGGCGACATAGACCGGAATGACGCGCGTGACATTCTCGGTCGAATGGCCGTGCTTCAGCTTCTCGGCAATGTCGTCGACAGAGGTTCCAAGCACTGCGGCGGCCATGCCGCGCGGATCCTGCAGCCGGACGCAGCCATGGCTGAGCGCCCGCATGTCGCGCGCGAAGAAGGACTTCTGCGGCGTGTCATGCATGTAGATGGCGTGCTTGTTGGGGAAGAGTATCTTCAATTCGCCCAGCGCATTGGCCTCGCTCGGCTGCTGGCGCACGCTGAATGGGATCTTAGAGCCATAGGCGCCCCAGTCCACCTCTGACGACGGGATCTGCCTGCCGCGCGAATCCGTCACCTCATAGCCGGCGCGATCGAGATAGCCGGGATCGCTGCGCAGCCTCGGCAGCATCTCGTTGACGATGATCGACTGCGGCACGCCCCAATAGGGATGGAAGTCGACCTGCTTGATCTGGTCGTAGAAGAAGGCGGTCTGGTTGGTAACCCGGCCGATGACGACGCGGGTCTTCAGCTTCTCCTGGCCACTGTCGATATAGCTGGCGGTGAAGGCGGGCTGGTTGATGAAGACGCGCGGACTGCCGAGATCGGACGGCATCCAGCGCAGCTCCTCGAGCGCCACCTTGACCTTTTCGATCCTGTCGGCCTTCGAAGCGCCGGCCAGCAAAGCCACCGTCCGCGGCCCGATGACGCCGTCGCCCTTCATGCCTTCCCGCTGCTGCACCGCCTTGATCACCGGCACCAGCTCGGGGTCGTAAACCTCGCTCTTGCCAAGGCGGGCAAGCACCTCGCCATAGTTGCCGCCCATCTCGTCATCAAGATTGCGGGCAATCAGCGTCAGCAACTTGGGCAGTTCCGGGCTGCTCTCACCCGGCTTGAGCAACAGCTTGGGATCGACGACGATCTCGTTTTCCTCGCTGGCCTCGAGCGCTTCCAGTTCGACGCGCAGCGCCTGGTATTCCGGATTCTGCGGATGCCGCGACTCCAGATAGGTGCGGACCTCCTGGGTATGCGCCAGTGTCTTCAGCGCGCCTTCCAGATCGAACGGCTTGGCCGGGAAATCATAGTAGCCGGTCATCCGGTTGGGATCGACACGGCCGCTCTGGGCATCATGGGCGTAGCGCAGCACTCGCGCCGACAGCGCCATCTCGAACCGAACCAGTTCCCTGGTCCGCTCTTCCGGCGTGGCGGAAGTCGCGGCCGCCGGAATGTCGACGGAGTAGTCGGCCGGCGTCAAACCGTAGCTCGCCGCCTCGCCCAGCACCCGCACCGCATCCTGCGCCCTGCTGTTGGGGGCGTTGTCGCGCACCCAGATGAAATCCGGATTGGCCGAGTAATAGGCAATCAGCGCCTTGGCGATGTCAGGCTCGGCGAACAGCTCGTAGTCGCTCAGGCCGGCAACGGCATCGCGGAACGCGGTGCTGGTCACTGACGGCACGAAGGCGGCATCCTGCGCCGTTGCGGGCGGCGTCGCAGGCACCAGCGACTTGAAGTCGACGCGCACGAGCTTGTCGGCCCGGTAGGTGTTGTAGGTCGGGCTGCTGATTCGGGCGCCGCCGCCACCCGCCCCCGGCGTTGCCGGACCTATCTTGCGAGGCTTCGGTGGCGGCGGAAATTCGCCTTGCGGGTTGTGCCGGATGCCGCCGCCGAACAGCATGTCGAACAGCCCCTGCGCGCTTGCCGGCTGCTGCC
>NZ_RZSB01000093.1:0-12142 GCF_004023285.1 Mesorhizobium sp. M2A.F.Ca.ET.067.02.1.1 | reverse complement strand
ATGGTGCTCACCGTGCTGATCGGCCTGATCCTGTCGTCGGCCTTCTCCAACATCGTGGTGTTCGCGCAGGAGCTGGTTCCGGGCCGCGTCGGCACGATCGCCGGCATCTTCTTCGGCTTCGCCTTCGGCATAGGCGGCATCGCCGCCGCGGTGCTCGGCGTCATCGCCGACGTGAAGGGCATCGATTTCGTCTTCCAGGTCTGCTCGTATCTGCCCTTCCTCGGTCTGCTGACGGTGTTCCTGCCCAATATGAAGGAAGCGCGAAGGGCCTGATTGCCCGGGTACTCCGAACGGCCTCCGAAGATCGAAGCACCCGCCGCCTGGCGGGTGCTTCGTGTTTGGCAACCTGCTTCAAGCCTTGAAGAAGGCCAGCAGGTCGGCGTTGATGACATCCGCATGGGTCGTCGCCATGCCGTGCGGGAAGCCCTTGTAGACCTTGAGCTCGCCCTTCTTGAGCAGCTTGACCGAAAGCAGAGCGGAGTCCGCGATCGGGACGATCTGATCGTCGTCGCCATGCATGACCAGCACTGGCACGTCGATCTTCTTCAAATCCTCGGTGAAGTCGGTTTCCGAGAAGGCCTTGATGCAATCGTAATGCGCCTTGGTACCGCCCATCATGCCCTGGCGCCACCAATTGTCGACAACGCCTTGCGAGACCACCGCGCCCGGACGGTTGAAGCCATAGAACGGCCCGGCCGGCACATCGCGGAAGAACTGGGCGCGGTTGGCTGCCTGGGCGGAACGGAAGCCATCGAACACCTCGATCGGCAGGCCGCCTGGATTGGCGTCGCTCTTCAGCATGATCGGCGGCACCGCCCCAATCAGCACGGCCTTGGCGACACGACCACCGCCGCCATATTGGGCGACGTAGCGCGCCACCTCGCCGCCGCCGGTCGAATGACCGACATGAATCGCGTTCTTAAGATCGAGATGCGCCACGAGCGCCGCTACATCGGCGGCATAGGTGTCCATCTCGTTGCCGGTGTCCGTCTGGGTCGAACGGCCGTGTCCACGCCGGTCATGCGCGATGACGCGGTAGCCCTTCGACAGGAAGAACAGCATTTGGGCGTCCCAGTCATCGCTGCTCAGTGGCCAGCCATGGTGGAAGACGATCGGTTGGCCGGTCCCCCAGTCCTTGTAGAAGATCTGCGTGCCGTCCTTGGTGGTGATCGTGCCACTGCCGATCTTGGTCTGCGAAGCTTCAGTCATCTCCATCTCCTTTGTAATTATCGCAATAAATAATATCACGATAACGATATGCGTACCGCCATCGAGCCGGCTTGTCCATAGAAATATGTATCACGATAACATTTTCCGTGGTACATAATCGTTGCTCAGTCGGCAAAAGGATCGTGCCGTGCCTCTTCCCTTGGACAATCAGCTCTGTTTCACGCTTTACGCGACCAGCATGACAATCAATCGTACCTACAAACCGATGCTGGACGAAATGGGCATCACCTATCCGCAATATCTCGTGCTCAATGCGCTGGGCGAGGCTGACGGCATGTCGGTGGGCGGCATCGCACACCGGCTCGCTTTGGAATCGAGCACCATCACGCCTCTGGTGAAGCGAATGGAACAGGCCGGCCTCGTCACTCGCCAGCGCAGCCAGGCCGACGAGCGCCAGGTGCAGGTCGACCTGACGCCTAGCGGACGAGCCCTGCTCGTCCAGTGCAATTGCCTGAACGAGACCCTGATCGAGCGCTCGGGCATGACGTTGGCCGAGCTCGATGCCTTGAACCGGCAAATCCAGGCGCTGCGCGACGCGCTGAATGGCGGCCAGGCAGACGACGCCTAGCGTCCGGAATCGCGCAAAAGCTGGGTCACGCCTCGATCTTCACCGGCGCCAGCGGCGGTGCCTCCAACCCCTGGAACGGGTCGCGCCAGGCGTCGATCGCCTCCAGCCGGCCGTACCAGCGGCGTGTCGCCGGATAGTCGTCGAGCGGCAATCGGGCGGCGTCGTTGAAGGGCAGGAATGTCGCCATGCGGAAATCGGCATAGGAGATGGAATTGCCGACCAGCCAGTCGCGTCCGGAAAGCTCGGGCTCCAGGATCGCCGCGGCGCTATGGAATTGCCTCAACCCCTCCTCGACCAGCGCCTGATCGATGGGACCGATCCCATAGCGCTGCTTGGTCCCGCGCTCGAAATGCACCATGTCGCACGCGAAGGCGAACCGTTCCTTGCCCCAGCTTAGCCAGCGGATCATGTCCGGCTCGTCGTTCCCGCTACGCCAGAAATCGGAGCGAACGTCGCGGGACAGCCGGCAGGCGATGGCATCGGCCTCCCAAAGGCTCCAGCCCGGACCGACCAGGATCGGCAAGGTCAGATTAGGGTTGAGCGCCCGGTAGTGCTCGGCCTGCCCCGGCGCCGTGGGCGATGCGTATTCGAACGCGATCTCTGCCTTGAGATGGCGCGCCGTGGCGACAGCGAGGCGAGGATTTGGATTGCGGCTGAACAGGAGTTTCATTTGCGTCCCCACGCGTTTTCGGGTGTCTGCCCCAGGACGATTGAAACCCGCCCGATCCTACATTCACACATCTCATGTCGCCGAGACCGATCTCGCCCGCTGGATGAAAAAATTCCCGTCGCGGGCGCTTGCGGCACGACAAAAGGTCTGCTTCGTTCAATCGACGTCAGATTTTAGCAATTCGGCCAGTTCCGGGAGATTGGCATGTACAGGATGGTCGTGGCCGCGTTGGGCCTGCTCCTTTCCGCTTTGCCGGTTTCGGCGAAGATTGTCCCGTTCCCTCACGGCTTCAAGACACAGACGATCGAGACCAACGGCACCAGCCTTCATGTCCGCGTCGGCGGACAAGGCCCGGCCGTCATCATGCTGCACGGCTTTGGCGACAGCGGCGACATGTGGGCGCCTGTCGCGGCGAAGCTGATGAAAGATCACACCGTGATCGTGCCCGATCTGCGCGGCATGGGGCTGTCGGCGCATCCCGACACCGGTTACACCAAGAAGAACCAGGCCCTCGATATCGCCGGCATCCTCGACCATCTGAAGATCGACAAGGCGGATCTCGTCACACACGACATCGGTAACATGGTGGGTTACGCCCTCGTCGCACAGTATCGCGACCGCATCACCCGCTGGGTCGTCATCGACGCGCCGCTGCCCGGCATCGGCGACTGGGACAACATCATCCGCCTGCCGCTGTTGTGGCACTTCAATTTCCGCGGTCCCGACATGGAGCGTCTGGTCGCCGGGCGCGAACGCATCTATCTCGACCGCTTCTGGAACGAGTTGTCCGGCGATCCCAAGAAGATCGACGAGGCCACCCGCGCGCATTATGCCGCGCTTTATGCGCGTCCCCACGCCATGCACGATGCGTTCGAGCAGTTCGCCGCCTTCAGCCAGGACGCCACGGACAACAGGGAATTCCTCGCCAAGGGCGGCAAGGTCGCCATGCCGGTTCTGGCCGTCGGTGCGGAGAAGTCTTTCGGCGCGGCGCAGGCCGACGATCTGCGTTTCGTCGCCAGCAATGTGGCGGCCGGCATCGTGCCCGGCTCCGGCCACTGGATCATGGAGGAAAATCCCGACGCGACCGTCAAGCTGATCCTGGACTTCCTCGCCAAATAGCGCTGATGCCGACAGGCCTTTGGGCACGGCTGGGGAAATCGCCAATACGGCGTCCTTCTCCAATTCTACGAATGTCCTTCATGGTCGCCTCGGTAAAGCCGGCCGATGCCGGCACGAGCATCGTTTGAAGCCCTGGCGAGCAGCGCCGAGGCCTACCGCCGTTGATCTTGCGCCATCGTCCGCCTTCCGCTATAGAGCCGCCACCCGCGTAGACACCCTTGGAGGCAACGCGGAGGAAGGCCGGCCAGGCCTCGCATGATTCCAACGCATTTGGATCGCCAAACGCATCGGACGGATCGTGCAAGGCCGCGACGGCTTTCGACGTTTACGGTTGGCCTCGTGCTTGCCGCAAGCGCTCCATAACACGCGAAAGGAAATGCCATGAGCCACGATGCTTACGAGCTCAAGGCCGAAGCGCGCGAACAGGTCGGTAAGGGGTCCGCCCGTGCAGTTCGCCGCAACGGTAAAGTGCCTGCAGTTATCTACGGCGACAAGCAGCCTCCCCTGGCGATTGCGCTGAACTATAAGGACATCTTCTACAAGATCCATGGCGGCGGGTTCCTGACCACGGTCGCCACAATCGATGTCGACGGCAAGAAGATTCAGGTCCTGCCGAAGGATTTCCAGCTCGACCCGGTCAAGGATTTCCCTGTCCATGTCGACTTCCTGCGCATCGGCAAGGACACCGAGGTCAATGTCGACGTGCCCGTCCACTTCATCAATGAGGACAAGTCGCCCGGCATCAAGCGCGGCGGCGTGCTCAACATCGTTCGCCACGAAGTCGAGTTCCACTGCCCGGCCAACGCGATCCCGGAATTCATCACCGTCGATCTCACCGGCACCGACATCGGCGACTCGATCCACATCTCGGCGGTCAAGCTGCCGGCCGGCGTCAAGCCGGTCATCTCCGATCGCGACTTCACCATCGCGACCATTGCCGGCTCGTCGGCCATGAAGCCGGAGACGGAAGCCACCACCGAAGTGGCGGCGACCGAGACGGCGGCCCCGGCGGCCGAAGAGAAGTAACCTATTTCTGCATCCGGAGGCGGCGATGCTTGTCTTTGCAGGCCTCGGCAATCCGGGCGCGAAATACGAAAACAACCGGCACAATGTCGGCTTCATGGCGGCGGACGCGATTGCCCGCCGCCATTCCTTTTCGCCCTGGTCGCGAAAATTCCAGGGCCTGATTTCGGAAGGCACGCTCGGCGGCGAGAAGGTGCTGCTGATCAAGCCGCAGACCTTCATGAACCTTTCCGGACAGTCGGTGGGCGAAGCGCTGCGCTTCTACAAGCTCGAGCCGTCCGCGCTCACCGTCTTCTACGACGAGATCGACCTTGCCGCCGGCAAGCTCAGGGTCAAGGTGGGCGGCGGCTCCGGCGGCCATAACGGCATCCGCTCGCTCGATCAGCATGTCGGCAATGCCTATCGCCGGGTGCGCATCGGCGTCGGCCACCCCGGCGTCAAGGAGATGGTGCACGGCCATGTGCTCGGCGATTTCGCCAAGGCCGATCGCGAATGGCTGGATGTCCTGCTGGACGCAATCGCCGACGATGCGGCTCTGCTCGCCAAGGGCGACGACAATTCCTTCATGAACCGCGTCACGCTCGCCTTGCGTGAAAAACTCGTGCCGACCGGCGATGACGACCGCCCGCCGCCCAAACCGCCGAAGCAGCAAAGCCATGTTCGCCAGGCGCGCCCGCAGCAGCCGGCGGCAAAGCTTCCCGAGAGCGGCCCGATGGCCGCCATGCTGAAGAAGCTGTTCGGCAAGGAGTGAGCGCCGAACGAACGGGCGCCTGGGGCTTGACGTTCGTCACCGCTATCGCCCATAGCCCTCAGCAAAATCGAATTCCGACAGGACTGGACGAACATGGGTTTCAAATGTGGCATCGTTGGCTTGCCCAACGTCGGCAAGTCGACGCTGTTCAATGCGTTGACCAGGACGGCCGCCGCGCAGGCCGCCAACTATCCTTTCTGCACCATCGAGCCGAACACCGGCGAGGTGGCGGTGCCGGATCCCCGCCTGCAGAAGATCGCGGCGATCGGCAAGTCGAAGGAGATCATCCCGACCCGCATCTCCTTCGTCGACATCGCTGGTCTGGTGCGCGGCGCCTCCAAGGGCGAAGGGCTGGGCAACCAGTTCCTTGCCAATATCCGCGAGGTCGACGCGATCGTGCATGTGCTGCGCTGCTTCGAGGATGACGACATCACCCATGTCGAGGGTCGCATCGATCCGGTCGCCGACGCCGAGACGGTCGAGACCGAGCTGATGCTTGCCGACCTCGAAAGCCTCGAGCGCCGCATCGCCCAGGTCCGCAAGCGCGCCGCCGGCAAGGACAAGGAAGCCATGGCCGTCCTGCCGATGATGGAGGCGTCGCTCGAACTGCTGCAGGCCGGCAAGCCGACGCGCTTCCTGCTCAACGGCATCGCGGCGGAGGATCTGCGCATCCTGCAGGGGCTGAACCTGCTCACCTCGCATCCCGTTCTCTATGTCTGCAACGTCGCCGAGGCGGACGCCGCCACCGGCAACGAGCACACCAGGGCGGTGGAGAAGATGGCGGCAGCCCAGGGTGCCGGCACGGTGGTGATCTCGGCGGCGATCGAGGCGGAGGTCGCCCAGCTTTCCGACGAGGAGGAAATGGAGTTCCTAGCCTCGATCGGCCTCGACGAGCCGGGCCTCAACAAGGTGATCCGCGCCGGCTACGAGCTCTTGCATCTGATCACCTACTTCACCGTCGGGCCGAAGGAGACGCGCGCCTGGACGATCCACAAGGGCGATAAGGCGCCGCAGGCGGCCGGCGTCATCCATACCGACTTCGAGCGCGGCTTCATCCGCGCCCAGACCATCTCCTACAACGACTTCGTCACGCTGGGCGGTGAAGTGGCCGCCAAGGAAGCCGGCAAGGCGCGCGACGAAGGCAAGGAGTATGTCGTCCAGGACGGCGACATCATGCTGTTCAAGTTCAACACCTGATCCTTCCGGAGACCCGGCGATGATAAAGGCCTTCGTCGTGGACAATGACCGCCTGCGTCTCACCGAGGATCTCGCGGCGGATGGCGACAGGGTCGTCTGGGCTGACCTCTTCAACCCGACCAAGGAGGAAGAGGCGCGCATCGAGAGCTGGCTGGGCATAGCCATCCCGACCCGTGAGGAGATGGAGGAGATCGAGATATCGAGCCGCCTCTATGTCGAGGACGGCGGCTACTTCATGACCGCCGTGCTGCCGGCACAGACCGAGGCCGACGATCCTTTGATGTCGCCGGTGACCTTCGCGCTTGCCGGCAATCGGCTGATCACCATCCGCTACCACGAACCCAAGGCCTTCAAGACCTTCCCGCTGCGCGCCGAAAAGGTGGCGACCGGCTGCACCAGCGGCGACACCATCCTGATCGGCCTTCTCGAGGCGATCGTCGATCGCCTGGCCGACATCCTCGAGCGCGCCGGCCGGGAGGTCGAGGCGATTTCGCGCGACATTTTCCAGGCGCGCTCGACCAAGGCTTCGAAGCGCAACCGCGATTTCCAGGAGCTCCTGAAAGGCATCGGCCGCAAGGAGGACCTCGCCTCCTCGGTCCGCGACAGCCTGATCTCGCTGCAGCGCCTCGCCGGCTTTCTTGCCCATGTCGCGGGCCAGACCAAGATGAGCAAGGATGTGCGCGCCCGTATCAAGACGCTGTCGCGCGACGTGCTGTCGCTCGCCGACCATGCCACCTTCCTGTCGCAGAAGATCTCCTTCCTGCTCGACGCCACGCTCGGCATGATCTCGATCGAGCAGAACGCCATCATCAAGATCTTCTCGGTCGCCGCGGTCATCTTCCTGCCGCCGACGCTGGTCGCCTCGATCTACGGCATGAATTTCGACATCATCCCCGAGCTCAAATGGGAGTTCGGCTATCCCTTCGCCATCGGCCTGATGGTGGTCTCGGCCATCCTGCCCTTCTGGTACTTCCGCCGCCGCGGCTGGCTCTGACAGTGTCGGCCAGCGACGGCTGGCTTACCAGAAATCACTTGACCAAATTGCCTTGGACCTTCATCCGGGAATGCCGATTTGGGGATCACGCATTCGTCAACCGGATTGCCAGCATGACCGGAAAGACCTGGGCCTATGAGGATTTCGTCGAGGGCTCCTCGCTCGACCTCGGCAGCAAGACTGTAAGCGCTGCCGAGATCATCGAATTCGCCTCGGAATTCGATGCCCAGCCGATGCATCTCGCCGAGGAAGCCGGCAAGGCGAGCATCCTCGGCGGCCTTTCGGCTTCGGGCTGGCACACCTGCGCGATGTTCATGCGCATGCTGTGCGACGCCTTCCTGCTCGATTCGACCTCTCAAGGGTCGCCCGGCATCGAGCATGTGAAATGGAAGAAGCCGGTTCTGGCCGGCGATACCTTGCGCGGCACGGTCACGATCCTGTCCAAGCGCCAGTCCAAATCGCGGCCCCAACTCGGCTTGATCACCATGCGCAGCGAACTGGTCAACCAGCGCGGCGAGAGTGTCTTCGAGCTGGAGAACACCGGCATGTTCCTCGCGCGTGATGCCGCACGAGGCCTATCATGACTTTGGACGAATACTTCCTGATCGGCCAGACCGTCACGCTCGGCTCGCACAAATTCGAGGCCGACGAGATCAAGGCATTCGCCAGGAAATACGATCCGCAGATCTTCCATGTCGATGAAGAGGCGGCGAAGAAGAGCGTGCTCGGCGGGCTCTGCGCCTCAGGCTGGCACACCGCCGCCACCTGGATGAAATACAATCTCGAAAAGCGCATGGAGACCGAGGGCGTGCGCTGGACCGGCCCCGGCCCGCAGCCCGAATTCGGCCCCTCGCCCGGCTTCCGTAATCTGAAATGGCTGAAGCCGGTCTATGCGGGCGAGACCGTGACCTTCACGCGCACCGCGCTGGCGCACCGCCCGCTCGCCCGACGCCCCGGCTGGAACCTGCTCACGTTGCGCTCGGAAGGGTTCGATTCGACCGGCGACAAGGTCATCGAATTCGACAGCGCCGTGCTGGTGAAGGTGGAGTAGCGCCTCTTCCTTCTCCCCTTGTGGGAGAAGGTGTCGCCGAAGGCGACGGATGAGGGGTGCTCCAGGGAAAGCCAACGTCTCACTCCGCTGGAACACCCCTCATCCGTCTCGGCGCTACGCGCCGATCCACCTTCTCCCGCAAGGGGAGAAGGAAGAGGCGCCTCAATGCCCCTCGAACCCGATCAGCGTCCTGACCGGCACGCCGAGCGCTTCCAGCTTCTTGCGGCCGCCGAGGTCCGGCAGGTCGATGACGAAACAGGCCGCGACGATGTCGGCGCCGATCTGCCTGAGCAGCCTGACCGCTGCTTCCGCGGTGCCCCCGGTGGCGATCAGGTCGTCGACCACGATCACCTTCTCGCCGGGCGACACGCCGTCCTTATGCATCTCCATCTCGTCCAGGCCGTATTCGAGGCTGTAGGCGACGCGCACCGTCTCGTAAGGCAGCTTGCCCTTCTTCCGGATCGGCACGAAGCCGGCGGAAAGCTGGTGCGCCACGGCGCCGCCCAGGATAAAGCCGCGCGCCTCGATGCCGGCGATCTTGTCGATCTTCAGCCCGGCATAGGGATGCACCAGTTCGTCGATGGCGCGGCGGAAGGCGCGGGCATCGCCAAGCAGCGTGGCGATGTCGCGAAACAAGATGCCAGGCTTGGGGTAATCCGGAATGGTGCGGATGGCCGCAAGCAGCGTGTCTTCGAGGGAGGATTTCATAAGCGGTTGATCCGTTGCCGCACAGTTTTGCCGGCAAGCGGCCGAAAAGAAAAGGGCGCCTTTCGGCGCCCGAGCATTTTTCTGGAAGCCGGCCGGCTCAGTGCGCGACGTCTGCCCACACCCTGCGCTTGGTCATGTAGACCAGCGCGCCGAAGAGCAGCAGGAAGACCATGACGCGGAAGCCGGTCTTCTTGCGGTCCTCGAGATGCGGCTCGGCGGCAAACATCAGGAACGCCGAGACGTCACGGGCATACTGGTCGACAGTCTGCGGCGAGCCGTCGTCATAGGTCACCTGGCCGTCCGAGAGCGGCTTCGGCATCTTCAGGGACACGCCGGACAGGAAGTACGGGTTGTAATGCGTGCCTTCCGGGATCACCATGCCGGCCGGAGGCGTCTGGTCGTAGCCTGTGAGCAGCGAGTGGATGTAATCCGGGCCGCCCTGCGCATACTGGGTGAAGATGTCGAAGATGAAGCGCGGGAAGCCGCGCTCGACGCCGCGCGCCTTGGCGAGCAGCGACATGTCCGGCGGGGCGGCGCCGCCATTGGCGGAAGCCGCAGCCTGCTCGTTCGGGAACGGCGCCGGGAAGTGGTCCGACGGCTTGCCGGGACGGTCGAACATGTCGCCGGCATCGTTCGGGCCGTCATGGATGGTGTATCCGGCGGCCAGCGTCTTGATCTGCGCTTCCGAATAGCCGAGCCCCTCCAGCGTGCGGAAGGCCACCAGGTTCATCGAATGGCAGGCCGAGCAGACTTCCTTATAGACCTTGAGGCCGCGCTGCAGCTGCGCCTTGTCGTAGGTGCCGAACGGGCCGGCGAAGCTCCAGCTCATTTCCTTCGGCTCGTTGATCGGGAAATGCGTCGGGGCCGCCGCGTTGTGTTCCTCTTCTGCGGCGATGGCCGCGGTGCCCGCGACCACCAGGCCGAGCAGCGCCAGCGAGGTGAGAATCTTCTTCATACCCAAAATCCCCTCAGATCCTCAGCCTTTGGTTTCCGGCGCGGCGGTCGCGCCTGCCGGATGTCCGCTGCCGCCCTTGTTCTTTTCCAGCACCGCTTCGGTGATCGAGTTCGGCAGCCTGCGCGGCGTCTCGATCAGGCCAAGCACCGGCATGACGATCAGGAAGAAGGCGAAATAGAACAGCGTCGCCATCTGCGCCATGAACACGTAAGCGCCTTCCGCCGGCTGCGAGCCCAGCCATCCAAGCAGGATGGCGTCGGCGACGAACAGCCAGAAGAACAGCTTGTACCACGGACGGTAGACCGCCGAGCGCACCTTGGAGGTGTCGAGCCATGGAACCAGGAACAGCATGGCGATGGCGCCGAACATGCACAGCACGCCGCCGAGCTTGGAGTTGATCGGGCCGATGTTGAAGGTGATGGCGCGCAGGATCGCGTAGAACGGCAGGAAGTACCATTCCGGAACGATATGGGCCGGCGTCTTCAGCGGATTGGCGACCGTGTAGTTGTCCGGGTGGCCGAGAAAATTCGGCAGGTAGAAGACGAAATAGGCGAAGAAGAACAGGAACACGATCATGCCGAACGCGTCCTTGATGGTCGCGTAGGGCGTGAAGGCGACGGTGTCGGTCTTCGACTTGACCTCGATGCCGGTCGGGTTCGACTGGCCAACGACATGCAGCGCCCAGATATGCAGCACGACGACGCCGGCGATCATGAACGGCAACAGGTAATGCAGCGCGAAGAAGCGGTTCAGCGTCGGATCGTCGACCGCGAAGCCGCCGAGCAGCAACTGCTGGATCCAGTTGCCGACCAGCGGAATGGCGCTGAAGAAGCCGGTGATGACGGTGGCGCCCCAGAAGCTCATCTGCCCCCAGGGCAGCACATAGCCCATGAAGCCGGTGGCCATCATCAGAAGGTAGATGATGCAGCCGAGAATCCACAGCAGCTCGCGCGGCGCCTTGTAGGAGCCGTAGAACAGGCCGCGGAAGATGTGGATGTAGACGGCGACGAAGAAGAACGAGGCGCCGTTGGAATGGAGATAGCGCAGGAGCCACCCCGAATTCACGTCGCGCATGATCTTCTCGACCGAATCGAAGGCGAGATTGGTGTCGGACGTGTAGTGCATCGCCAGCACGATGCCGGTCAGGATCTGCGAGACCAGCATGATCGACAGGATGCCGCCGAACGTCCACATGTAGTTGAGGTTGCGCGGCACCGGATAGGCGACGAAGCTGTCATAGATCAGCCGCGGCAGCGGCATGCGCGCATCGAACCAGCGCTCGATACCGGTCTTGGGCGTATAGGTCGAGTGTCCCTCGCTCATCGAAATATCCCCTGCCTCAACCGATAAGGATCTTGGTATCGGAAATGAACTTGAATACCGGGATCGCCATGTTCTCCGGCGCCGGGCCTTTGCGGATGCGGCCGGCGGTGTCGTATTGCGAACCATGGCACGGGCAGAACCAGCCGCCGAAATCGCCTTCCTGGCCGAGCGGAATGCAGCCGAGATGGGTGCAGACCTGCACCATCACCATCCAGGCTTCCTTGCCGGGCGTGGTGCGGTTGGCGTCGGTCGCCGGCGCGTCGGACGGCAGGTTGGCGTTGCGCGCGATCGGGTCCTTGAGATCGGCGAGGTTGACGGCCTCGCCGTCCTTCATTTCCTTTTCGGTGCGGTTGCGCACCACCACCGGCTTGCCGCGCCATTTGACGATCAGCGAGCTGCCAGGCTGCAGCGAGGAGACGTCGACCTCGACCGAAGCGAGAGCCAGTGTCGAGGCGTCCGGGCGCATCTGGTCGATGAACGGCCACGCGACGGCTCCCGCGCCGACAACGGCGGCCATGCCGGTGGCTACGTAGAGAAAATCGCGACGGTTGGG
>NZ_RZSB01000939.1:0-2034 GCF_004023285.1 Mesorhizobium sp. M2A.F.Ca.ET.067.02.1.1 | reverse complement strand
GACCAAGCATCCCTTCACCATCGCCAAGGGGCCCAACAATCCGGTCGGATCGGTGTGGATCGATCTTTCGATCGAGAGCTACGGCATCCACGGCACACCAGACCCGGGAAAGATCGGCACCACCTTCTCGCATGGCTGCATCCGGATGACCAACTGGGACGCCGAGGACCTCGCCGGCATGGTCAAGCCGGGAACGAAGGTCGACTTCAAGGACGAGACGGCGCAGGACGGGCAGGCGCAGTGACTGCGGCCAGCCCGCAGGCTGCTGCATAAATCCAGCTTATCATGACCCCTAATTTTTGAAGACGTTACAGCGCCAATCACCGCCTGTAGCTTCGACCGCGGTTGTTCTCGGCTCGGTAGAAAAACTGGTGATTAGATGCAGACACATGCGCGGGTGGTGATTGTCGGCGGGGGCTGCGTCGGCGCGGGAATCCTCTATGGGCTCGCCAAGCGCGGCTGGACCGACGTGGCGCTGCTGGAGCGCACGCAACTGACCGCCGGCTCGACCTGGCACGCGGCGGGGCTGATCCCGTCCTATGCCCGCAACATCAATGTCGGGCGTATGATCAACAAGACGATTGAGATCTATGAGGGGCTGGAGGCCGAGACCGGGCAGCCGGTTGGCTGGCACAAATGCGGGCAGCTGCGCATCGCCAATTCGCGCGACCGGCTCGACGAATATAAGAGCTATATGAGCGTCGCCGAGGTGCAAGGCATGCGGGCGCAATTGCTCACGCCCGACGAGGCGCGAAAGCTCTGGCCGCTGCTCGACAACAAGGAGATGCTGGGCGCGCTCTACCATCCTGACGACGGCCATATCGCGCCGGCCGACGTGACGCACGCCATGGCCAAGGGCGCGCGCGATCTTGGGGCAAAAGTCTATCTCAACACCGAGGTCACCGGTTTCAAGCGGACCGCCGGCGGCGAGTGGCTCGTCCAGACGAACAAGGGCGACATCACCTGCGAGCATGTGATTTGCGCCACCGGCAACTACGCGCGCCAGACCGGCGCGTTGCTCGGCCTCGACATCCCGGCGATCCCGATCCTGCACCAGTACTGGATCACCGAAGCGGTGCCGGAAGTGGTGGAGCGCAAGCGCGCCGGGCGGCCCGAAATGCCGATCCTGCGCGACGAGGGTTTCGAAGGCTATCTGCGCGAGGAAGGCGACGGGCTGATGTTCGGGCCCTATGAGCGCGCCGAGCACCTCAAGCTGTTCGCCGAGGACGGCGTTCCCGCCTGGTTCGGCGCCGACCTGCTGGAAGAGGATTTCGAGGCGGTGTCGTGGAACTGGGAGCAGGCCTTGCGGCTGGTCCCGGCGCTCGGGCGCGTCGGCATCAAGGCCAATGTGCGCGGGCCCTTCCAGATGACGGCCGACGAGCTGCCCTTGATGGGACCGGCCTGGGGCCTGCCCAATGTCTGGCTCGCCGAAGGCGTGCCGGGCGGAATCCTGTGGGGCGGGACAATAGGCTATTATCTGTCGGAGCGGATCGTCGAAGGCGGCAACAGCCTCGACACGTCCGATCTCGATCCGCGCCGCTTCGGCGACTACGCCAACAAGGAATGGACGCGCCAGAAGGTGCGAGAGGCCTGGGGCACCCATGCCGAGCAGAAATATCCGGGGCAGGACATGCCTGCAGCACGGCCGCAGAAGACCGCGCCTTCCTATGACCGGCTGACGGAGCTCGGCGCGGTCTGGGGCGTGCTCAACGGCTGGGAGATGCCCAACTGGTTCGCGCGCGACGGGGTCGAGGCCAAGGACCAGTATAGCTGGCGCTGGACGCCCAAGGGAAATCTCGTGGGCGAGGAGGTGCTGGCAGTGCGCAACGCTGTCGGCCTGGTCGAGATGACTCCCATGACCAAGTTCGAGGTGTCGGGGCCGAATGCCGCCCGATGGATGGACCGGCTCATCGCCAACCGCTTGCCCTCAGTCGGCAAGGTGACGCTGGCGCACCATCTGACGGCCAATGGCGGCGTGCAGGCGGAGTACATGGTGGCGCGTCTTGGCGAGGATCTGTTCTACCTGATCTCGAC
>NZ_RZSB01000938.1:0-2036 GCF_004023285.1 Mesorhizobium sp. M2A.F.Ca.ET.067.02.1.1 | reverse complement strand
GTTCCTGCAGCGCTTCGTCAAGGACACGCCCTGGGCGCATCTCGACATCGCCGGCACCGCGATGGGCGCGCCGTCGAGCGAGATCAACCAGTCCTGGGGCTCGGGCTTCGGCGTCAGGCTGCTCGATAGGCTGGTGCGCGATCACTACGAAGGGTAGGGGATGGCCGACATCCTGTTCTACCATTTGACCGAATCGACGCTCGAGGAGGCGCTGCCCGGCCTGCTCGAGCGCAGCGTCGAGCGCGGCTGGCGCGCGGTGGTGCAGACCGGCACGGAAGAGCGGCGCGACGCGCTCGACCAGCATCTGTGGACTTTTCGCGACGATTCCTTCCTGGCGCACGCCACCGACCGCGAGGCCTATCCGGCCGAGCAGCCGATCCTGCTCACCACAAGCGAGGGCAACCAGAACGCCGCGCAGATCCGCTTCCTGGTCGACGGCGCCAGCCCGCCCGAGCTATCGGGCTACGAACGCGCCGTCTTCCTGTTCGATGGCCATGACGCGGCACAGCTCGAAGCCGCGCGCGGCCATTGGAAGACGATGAAGGAAGCCGGCCACGCCGTGACCTACTGGCAGCAGACGCCGGATCGGCGGTGGGAGCGGAAGGCTTAGTGCCGTCAGCGATCGCCGATCGTCACCTTGTTGATTTTCGTGCCGTGCGGAAGGTCTTTTACTTGTCGGTGGATTTGGCCGGTTATGTGCACCTTCACCACGAAGAAGGTCTTGTTGATTTGCGCGGCGGACATTTCGCCACCGAGTACGGGTGGCGTGTCGAAGTCGTAACATTCGCCGTCCGCCAAGACCAATCCCTTCTTTCGTGCCGCCGCGGCTAAGTCAGCCAGCAACAGCTCGTCGCGACGATCATGATCGTTGAACTGGGTTGTAAGCTCCGGCCACGTTTCCGACACTTGGGTCAATCGGCCTCCGATCATGTCCAGCAATTTGACGGAACCATCGGGAGCTCGGAAGAAAATGTCGCCGAATGCGGAGACTGCGGCGGGTTCCAGGCCATCAAGCCCAATCCACTTCCAGCCGTCCAGCGCTTCCCAGACATCCTTCTTTGACGGCTCGATAAACAGATACTGGAGACCGTCCGGCCATGGGCTTCTGACAACGTCCGCATTTGGCTTCGAAACAGAATTCCCAAAGACAGAAGAAATAAAGCGAGAAAAAGAATTAGCCATACCTCACCCCCCTGCAACATCACACACTTATCGCAGAATGATCGGCGAGCAAACGTGGCCGCTCAGGCGCCGTCATGGTCGTCGCCTCGAACCGCTTTTTGCGCTAGATAGAGCCAAGCTCAAGCGGCGAGGGGGGAATGCGGATCAGGATCGTCGGAACCGGCAGGGCGGTACCGGCTGAGCGGGTGACAACGCGCGCGCTGGAAGCGAAATTGAGCCTCAGCGAGGGCGCACTGGAAACCGCCACCGGCGTCGTCGAGCGCTATGTCTGCAATGCCGAATCGCAGATCGATCTTGCCTGCGTCGCCGCGACAGTTGCGCTAGCCGATGCCGGCGTAAAGCCCGGCGCTGTCGATCTCATCATCGGCGGCTGCGGCGTGCCTTACCAGCCGCTGCCGGCGACCGCGCCTTTGGTCATGCAGCGCCTCGGGCTGGCGGACGGCTCGGCCGCCGCCTTCGACGTCAACAGCACCTGCCTTGGCTTCCTCACCGCTTTCGAAACCGCGGGCCGCATGATCGAGGCCGGGCAATGCGAGACGGCCTTGGTGTTCTCGTCCGAAGTCGCCTCGCGCGCGCTGCCGTGGCAGGATGCGCCGGAGATCGCCGCGCTCTTCGGCGACGGCGCTGCGGCGGCGGTCCTGCGCAAGGCCGGGCCGGGCGAGGGCAAGGTGGCGGCGAGCCTGATGCGCACTTATCCTTCCGGCTGGGAAGCCTGCGGCATCGGTTCGGGCGGCACACGCTTCGATTTCCGCAAGGAGCAGGAAGCGTTCGCGGCGCACAGCCTGTTCCACATGGACGGCAAGGAACTGTTCCGGCTCACCGCGCGCCACTTCAACGGCTTCGTCGAAGCCTGT
>NZ_RZSB01000937.1:0-2037 GCF_004023285.1 Mesorhizobium sp. M2A.F.Ca.ET.067.02.1.1 | reverse complement strand
TTCAGACGATACTCATCGGCGAAGAAGTCGACGGGCGGCCTGCCGGCGCGGCCGGCCTCATAGATGTGCAGGATATCGCCACCGGCGGAAAACGCCCTGCCCTCGGCCTTGACGACGACGACGCCGATGCCCGGATCCTGTTCCCAGGCGTCGAGCGCCTTGCCGAGCGTCTTGACCATGTTGTGCGTGACGGCGTTGAGCGCCTTCGGCCGGGTCAATGTGACCACGCCCGCTCTGCCCAACCGCTCGAAGCGGATCTCGTCGCCGCCGCCAAAATCGATCACCAGGAATCTCTCTCTCCGCCCGCGGGGGAGAAGTGCTAAAGGGGGCGTCGGGACACGTCAATGGTAGCGGTTCGGGGCGGCGGTCCTTGGGCTGGCGGGCGGCCGCGCCAGATGTTAGGTAACCGGCAAAGAACTATGCCCGCGCCCTGACAGGTTTCGAGCAGATCGACATGCCTGGAATTTCTCGCTTCGTGGTTGGATTGGCCGGTCTCCTGTGCCTGGGTGTTCCGGCCCGCGCCGCGACGCCCGCCGAGCTTTACCAGGCGCAAACGATCGTCACTGGAACCGGAGACGTGAACCGGCAGATCGGCTTCAAGGATTGCCTCGACAAGGTGCTGGTCAAGGTCTCGGGCGATCAGCGGCTGACGCAGAAGACGCAGATGCTGGCGCTGCGCGAGAAGGCGGCCGATTTCGTCCAGTCCTTCCGCTACCACGACCGGCTCGAAGGCATTCCGATCCATGACGAGCAAGGCACGCATGACCGGCCGCACGATCTGACCTGCCTCTACAAGCCTGCTGTGGTCGACAAGCTGCTTGCGCAGCTCGGCAGCAGGCCCTGGCCCGGCGAGCGGCCGACCATCGCCGTCTTCATGATCGCCGAGCAGGGCGCGCGGCATTTCGTGTTGACGCAAGACGAGCAGCGCGGCAACGCGATGCGCGAATCCTTCGCCAATGCCGCCGGTCCGCTGCTGATGCGCGTCACCTTTCCAAGGGCCGGGCAGCTTGGCGGACTCGATGAGAAGGCGCTTTCCGAAGCCGATATGGCAAGGCTCGACAAGTTCGCGAAAAAAGCGGGAGCGGCCCGGGCGCTCGCCGGCAGCATCGTGTGGAGCGACAAGGAGCTTGGCTGGATCGCCGACTGGCGGCTGGCCGATCGTGGCAAGATCTATCGCTGGCAGGCGCGCGGCGTCAGCTTCGACGAGGCCTTCCGGGTCGCGATCAGGGGCGCGGCGCAGATCCTGTCGGGGCACGGGCAGCCGTAAGTGCATTTCCTCGCCCCGCGCGAGCGGGGAGAGGTGGCTCGGCGAAGCCGAGACGGAGAGGGGAGCGCCCTACGAACGAGGGCCCCCTCTCCGTCCGCTTCGCGGACACCTCTCCCCCGCTTTTAGCGGGGGCGAGGAATTAGGCCCAGCCTGGCACAATCGTGTCGCATTGGTCAGCTGCCAAGACGCGTGGTAAAAGCCGGCGCAAAAGAGAGTTTCGGCCATGAACAAATTCACCCCCGCAAAGCCTGCCGGCGCGCGCAGCGTCGATGAGATCACCGGCAGCCGGCGGCTCAGGCGCATGCGCAAGGCCGACTGGTCGCGCCGGCTGGTGCAGGAGAACCAGCTTTCGGTCAACGACCTGATCTGGCCGATCTTCGTCGTTGACGGCAAGAACATACGCGAGCCGATCGCCGCCATGCCGGACGTCTATCGCCTCTCCATCGATCTCGCAGTGAGGGAAGCCGAGCGCGCCGCCAAGCTCGGCATTCCGGCGATCGCCACCTTCCCCAATGTCGAGCTTGCGCTGCGCGACCAGACCGGCTCGCACATCCTCGACCCGGACAATGTCATCAACCGCGCCACGCGCGCCATCAAGGACGCGGTGCCGGAAATCGGCATCATCACCGATGCCGCGCTCGACCCGTTCACCAGCCATGGCCATGACGGCATCCTGCGCGACGGCATCATCGTCAATGACGAGACGGTGGAGCAGGTCGCGGCCGCTGCCGTCATCCAGTCCGCCGCCGGCGCCGACATCATCGCGCCTT
>NZ_RZSB01000936.1:0-2037 GCF_004023285.1 Mesorhizobium sp. M2A.F.Ca.ET.067.02.1.1 | reverse complement strand
GATCTCTTCGATGTGCCGATCAGCCTGTTCTTCAGTCATGACGTGCCCGCTGAGGAAGAACGTGGGGTGATCGTGCGCGCCGGTCGCCGCCGCGTGCTTGGCACAAGCGAAACGGGTCTGGTGGAGGAGCTTCTGTCGCCCGATCTCGGCGGTAGTTTCGAGGTGGTGCGCTCGGTGTTCGCGCCCGGCGCCGAGATGAAGGCCGCAGCACTTCGGCCGACCGAGGAGGCCGGATACATCGTCTCCGGACTGTTCGACATCGAGATCGCGGGCGTCTGGCATCGGCTTGGCGAAGGCGACTCGTTTCGCTTCGAGGGCAAGCCATATCGCTGGCGCAATCCGGGCACCGAGCCGGCCGTGGTGATCTGGGTGGTTTCACCGCCGGTATATTGAACATTGCATGCCGCCCAAAAGTGTCCAGCGGTTTTGGGGCAACGGCATGCATCAAAGGAAGCAAAGCGCGACATGTCGCGCTTTGAACTTGGGGAGAAAAACATGGCCGGTTTGCCGACCACGGCACGCGTGGTGATCATCGGAGGCGGTGTCGTCGGCTGCTCATCGCTTTATCATCTGTGCAAGGCGGGGTGGACCGATTGCGTGCTTCTGGAAAAGAACGAGTTGACCTCGGGCTCGACCTGGCACGCCGCCGGCAACGTGCCGACCTTCTCCTCGTCCTGGTCGCTGATGAACATGCAGCGCTATTCCACCGAACTTTACCGGGGGCTCGCCGAAGCGGTCGACTATCCGATGAACTACCATGTCACTGGGTCGCTCCGGCTCGCCCATACGAAGGAGCGCATGCAGGAATTCCAGCGCGCCAAGGGCATGGGCCGCTACCAGGGCATGGACATCGACGTCGTCGGACTGGACGAGATCAAGCGCCGCTACCCTTTCATCGAGACTCATGAGTTGAAGGGGGCGCTCTACGATCCGAGCGACGGCGACATCGACCCGGCGCAGCTGACTCAGGCGCTGGCCAAGGGCGCGCGCGACATGGGCGCGAAAATCATCCGCTTCTGCCCGGTCAGCGGCGTGCGCCGCGAGAACGGCGAATGGGTGGTCGAAACACCGCAAGGCGAAATCCGCTGCGAGATCGTCATCAACGCCGCCGGCTACCGCGCCGCCGAGGTTGGAAAGATGTTCGGCCGCGACGTGCCGATGATGGTGATGAGCCATCAGTACATATTGTTCGAGGAAATCCCCGAACTCGCCGCCTGGACGAAGGAGCAGGGCCACAAGCTGCCGCTGCTGCGCGACGTCGATACCTCCTATTACCTGCGCCAGGAAAAGAGCGGCATGAATCTCGGCCCCTATGAGCGCAATTGCCGCGCACATTGGGCGACCCACAACGATCCGATGCCGGAGGATTTTTCCTTCCAGCTTTTCCCCGACGATCTCGACCGTCTCGAGCATTATCTCGCCGACGCCGTCGCCCGCGTGCCGATCCTCGGCACCGCCGGCCTTTCCAAGGTGATCAACGGGCCGATCCCTTATGCACCGGACGGCAATCCCTTGATCGGACCGATGCCCGGCGTGCCCAACGCCTTCGAGGCCTGCGTCTTCACCTTCGGCATCGCGCAAGGCGGCGGCGCCGGCAAGGTGCTGGCCGAATGGGTCACGGGGGGCCAGACCGAATGGGACATGTGGTCTTGCGACCCGCGCCGCTTCACCAGCTTCGCCTCGGCACTCGATTATTGCGCCGCCAAGGGGATGGAGATCTACGGCAACGAATACGCCATCCAGTTCCCGCGCCATGCCTGGCCGGAGGGGCGCAACCGCAAGCTTTCGCCGCTGCATGAGCGCGTCAAGGCGCTGGGCGGCCAGTTCGACGCCTATAATGGCTGGGAACGCGCCACCTGGTATGCGAGGCCCGGCGACGACACCTCCGAGGAAGCGACGCTGACCTTCCGCCGTGACGGGCCGTGGCAGCGCGCCGTGCGCGAGGAATGCCTCGCCGTGCGCGACGCTGCAGGCATCCTCGATCTGCCCGGCTTCTCACGTTTCAACCTCGACGGTCCTGGCGCCGCCGAATGGCCG
>NZ_RZSB01000935.1:0-2038 GCF_004023285.1 Mesorhizobium sp. M2A.F.Ca.ET.067.02.1.1 | reverse complement strand
ATCCTCAGCCATGCCTGCGGCGTCGGCGAACTGGTGCCGGAACGCAGCATCCGCGCAGTCATCGCCGCGCAGGTGGCAAATTTCGCGCATGGCCATTCGGGCGTGCGGCCACAGATCGTGCGCAACCTGCTCACCTTCCTCGAGCGGGGCTGCGTTCCGGACGTTCCGTCGCGAGGATCGGCCGGTTATCTCACGCACAATGCCCATATCGCGCTGGTTCTGATCGGCGAGGGCAGGGCGACTGTCGCTAGGCGCAAGATGAGCGGCCGCGAGGCGCTGGCCGAGATCGGCCTGGAGCCGCTGGTGCTGGGCGCCAAGGAAGGCTTGAGCCTCGTCAACGGCACGGCATGCGCGACCGGGCTCACAAGCATCGCCCTGGTTCGCGCCGAGCGTCTGCTCGCCTGGGCCGATGCGGCGGCGGCACTCACGCTGGAAGCCGCGGGCGGGCAGATGGCGGCCTTCGACGAAACCGTGCTGGCCATGCGGCCGTCGCCCGGGATCGAGGCGGTCGGCGCCTCGCTGCGGCGTCTGCTCGACGGCAGCGGGCTGATCCAGGCTGCGCATGGCAGCCGCACGCAGGACGCGCTCAGCCTGCGCGCGGTGCCGCATGTGCATGGCGCGGCGCGCGAGGTGCTGGAGCGCTCGGCACTGCTGGTCGACCGTGAATTGGCTTCAGTGACCGACAATCCCGCCGTGGCCGGCACGCCCGATGAACCGAAAGTGTTTTCGCAGGCGCATCCGGTGGCGCCGGCGCTCGGGCAGACCGCCGACGGTCTGACGATCGCGCTGGCGCAGGTCGCGGCCATGAGCGAGCGCCGCATCGACCGCCTCGTCAATCCGCTGGTCAACAATCTGCCGGCATTCCTCGCCGCCGAGGGCGGCTGCAATTCGGGCTTCATGATCGCCCAGTACACCGCCGCTTCGCTCAGCAACGTCAACCGGCGCCTCGCCGCGCCGGCGGCGACGGACGGCGGCGTCACGTCCGGCCTGCAGGAGGATTTCCTCGCCCATCCGACCGTGGCGGCCAACAAGCTTCTGGCCGTCATCGACAACGCCGAATACATCCTGGCGATCGAGCTGATGGCCGCCGCGCAGGCGCATGATTTTCTGGCCGGTAAGGCCGCGCGGGCACCCGGAACGGACGCCGTCTACCGCGCTGTGCGCCGACGCATCCCGCACTACAGCGACGACCGGCCGCTGTCCTGGGACATGGAAATGCTGCGCGATTTCATCCGCGAGGCGGATGTTGAGTTCAGCGAAGTCTGAGCGCAACAGCGATGCGAGAATCGAGGGACTAGAGCAATTCCAGGAAAAGTGTGACACCGTTTTCCGTCAGGAACTGCGTCAAAACAAAGAGATAGAGCGGTTCGCCGTTTCCGTGAAACGGTGAAACGCTCTAATGCCATCGGTGCAAGCCCGCCGCCTTTTCAGTGGTTGGCGTAGCCGCTCAACGGGCATCTCTGTGCTGCCGGGATTTGGAAGGTGCCGTCAATCCCGCTGCACATGTGGTATGCGGACTTCCGCGCTGGTGTTGCCTTTGGCTTTGGCGCCGGTCTTGGATTGGCAGCCTCGCGCTGGTCCTGACGCCTCGGCCTGGCGCGGACGACCGGTTGCGGTTTCTGCGGCCTTTGCGGCGCGACGCTTTCCTGTTTCTTTGCTGGCGCATCGGATGCCTGCTTGGCGCGGTACGTCGTCAGCGCGTCGTCCGTGTCGAGCTTCAGGCGGGCATATTGCTTCGGGGTGAGGAATGTGGTCGTGGGCAAGCCATTCGCCTCCTGCCACTGGCCGATGGCGCGGCGGGTCTTGGCGCCGAGGTCGCCGTCGGCGTCCAGGTCGTAGCCGATCGCCAGAAGCCGTTCCTGCAAGTCGACCTTGCCCTGGCGATCAAGTCCGATCGCGCTTTCCGTCAGCTCGGTCCCGGCGTCGGTCTCTGGTTTGGGCGCGGCCGCCGGAGGTTCCACGGCGGTTGCCGACCGCGACGTCTCGCTCTGTACATTGGCCACAACGGTGGCCGGCTGCTTCTTGAGCTGGTCGATGT
>NZ_RZSB01000934.1:0-2041 GCF_004023285.1 Mesorhizobium sp. M2A.F.Ca.ET.067.02.1.1 | reverse complement strand
GCCCCAAAGAAAGGCGAAATAGACACGCTTCTCGATCAGCTGGCGAATTAATTCCCCGAACACGTGGATTTTGAAAGATTGCCGTTTGTCTTGGCGCAGGATTTTCCGTTCATGTCCGTGACATCAGCGCCGACGCCGGGGGTTGGTTGAAGCCGCCCCGACCTCGTCATTCTATGGCGGAGCAAGGAGCGAGCGACGCGGCGCAGACCATAGAATCCATTCCGTGACTTGGAAGCGCCGCCACGGTGCAGAATTCTGCTCCGTTGCACGCCTTGGCGAAGGTAACGGCATGGATTCCAGGGTCTTCGCGACGGAGCTTCGCTCCTGCTCCGCCCTGGAATGACGACGCGATAGGCGTTTCGGCCAATCTCCAAGGCGTGCCGCCTGCCTGACGCCGGCGGTACATGATCTAACGCTCATATGTGCGACCGAAAATCAAAGTGATCTCGGCCGCCGCAAATCGCCCCAATCAGGACGTTGTTCCGGCCTTGATCTGGAGAGGTTGGAGAGGTCGATGAAATTACCCATTCTTACCCTTGCCGGGACCATGCTGGCGGTGATGCCGGCGGTGGAGGCGGCGCCGATCATCGGCGTGCCGGCTGAAAATAGCCTGGTGCGGGAGGCGCATGTCACATGCGCCTATCTGACCGAGGACGGATACTGCGTTCGGCCGCACAACAAGCACCAATACTGGCGGAAACACTATTACCAGCCCGCTTATCGCACCTATGAGCCGCAGCCACGGGACGAGTATGACTGGCGCTATCAACGTCCGCGGCCGATTATCCGGGTCGTTCCAAACTACCCCCCGCGGGACGAAGATAATTGGGATGACTGGGACGATTGAGGCGCCTTGAGGCCGAGACCCTGCCAAGCGTCTCTTAGCCTCTAGTGGCCGGCATTCGGCGCCCGGGCAGCGCCTTTGCCGGCCTATCCACGAAGAGCCGAGGCTGTTCCTTCTACCGCTTCAGCGCGATGCTGATGCCGCTGAGATCGGCATTGACCTGCAGGCCGACCTGCCTGCCGGTGAGCTCGAGTTGAGCGCCCTTGTCATTGGTCATGACGATCACCTGGGCGCCCTTGCCGAGGGCCCCGCCGCCGCCGGCAGCGCCGTAGACGCCCGTCACGTCGCTTGCGCGGCGGATATGGCGCACCCTGCCCTGGAAATAGGTCTTGGAGGCCCCGAAAGCGAGGCCGCCCGAGACGCCGCCGACCGAGATCGGATAACGTTTGCCATGGAAGGTCAGCGTGCCTTCACCGCCGGAGCCGCCGATGAAGAAGGCCGCCTTGTAGACGGAAAAGCGGATCGTGCCGCTGTCGGCGTGCGCGGCGCTGGCAATGGTCACGCCCGCGGCGGCGATTGCCGCAACCGCGACGGAACGGAACCTGGACGAAATCTGCATGATGGAACTCCTCAAGGATCGCCGCTTGCCCAACCGGCCGCGCACGTTGGCTTCAAATGTATAGCTGAACCGAATTGCCCCGCCATTGGTTCCAGCCACGCGGCCCGAAATCCGGCGGTCACGAAATGGCGAGCAAGGAGGCAGAAGGCGACGTGAAAAGCACCGGCGGTGCTGGCTGGTGGAGCTGAGGGGGATCGAACCCCTGACCTCATCATTGCGAACGATGCGCTCTCCCAGCTGAGCTACAGCCCCGTTCCAGCGGATCGGCTTGTATCGGTCGCGGCCGTTTGATGTCAAGGCGAAAGACCGGGCCGGCCACAAGCGCCGTGGCCGGGGGGCCTTGCCCACTCGCCAAGCCCGCGGGCCTTGCCCGCACGGCAAGCCCGCGGGCCTTGCCCGCACGCTTAGCAATGGCTACATGTCGGCGACAATTTGGAGACCGGCATGATCGCCCTTATTCAGACCATCGTCATGGCGCTTGATATCTACTGGTGGATCATTATCGCCTCGGCGATCTTTTCCTGGCTCTACGCCTTCAACGTCGTCAATTCGCGCAACCAGTTCGTCGGCAGCGTCGGCAACATGCTCTATCGGCTGACCGAGCCGGCCCTGCGCCCCATCCGCCGCTTCATGCCCGA
>NZ_RZSB01000933.1:0-2046 GCF_004023285.1 Mesorhizobium sp. M2A.F.Ca.ET.067.02.1.1 | reverse complement strand
TGTTGGTGTCGATGACGAACATCAGGTCCGGCGTCGAACCCATGTCCTTGATGCCGCCGAGAGCCTTGTTGAGCTTCTCGCGTTCGCGGTCGAGGTTCAGGCGCTCCTTCTTGGTGAGGCCCTGGGCCTCGCCGGCCAGCGTCTCGTCAAGCTTGCGCAGGCGCTGGATGGAGTTCGAGATCGTCTTCCAGTTGGTGAGCATGCCGCCCAGCCAGCGCGAGTTGACATAGTACTGGGCCGAACGCTGCGCGGCGTCGGCGACAATGTCGGAGGCCTGGCGCTTGGTGCCGACGAACAGCACGCGGCCGCCCTTGGCGACGGTGTCGGACACCTGCTTCAAGGCCTGGTTCAACAGCGGCACCGTCTGCGACAGGTCGATGATGTGGATATTGTTGCGGGCGCCATAGATGTAGGGCGCCATCTTCGGGTTCCAGCGATGGGTCTGGTGGCCGAAGTGAACACCAGCTTCCAAAAGCTGGCGCATGCTGAAATCTGGCAGAGCCATTCTTTAGTTCCTTTCCGGTTGGCCTCCACGGACACAGGCATTTCGGACGGGATGTCCTGATGCCACCGGAGGTTTCAGCCGGATTTCTCCCGGGCAGACACCAAAGTCCGTGTGTGGAATGAGCGCGGATATAGAGGGGAAGTCCCTTAAACGCAAGCCGTGCATCGCCGCGCGGCTCAACGTGCGGCAATCAGCGCACCGGTGCCGATCATCGCGCCGCCGGCGAACCTGTTCATCAGGCGCATGCGCCTCGGGGTGTCGAACCAACCGGCTGCCCGGCCGGCCATCGCGGCGTAGATGCCCATGGTGATGACATTGACGCTGATCACGACGAGCACCACCAGCAGGCCATCGGCGAAGGTCATGGTATCGAGGTTCAGGATCAGTGGCATGATGGAGGCGTGGAACAGGATCGCCTTCGGATTGCCGAGCGCAATGGAAGCGCCGAGAACGAAGGACCGCGACAGCCGCGCCTGCGACCGAGGAGATTCGTCCTGTTGTTTGGCGGCGGCTCGCCACATCCTGTTCCCGAGAAAGACGAGGTAAGCGGCGCCCGCGTATTTCAGCAAAAGAAAAATCCATTCGAAGGTCTGGGCAATGGCCACCAGTCCGAGCAGCGCCAGGGTGACCAGCACGGCGTCGCCCGCGGCGACGCCCACGCCGGTGATGAACGCCCGGCCGAAGCCGCGCGACAAACCGTTAGTGATGACCGCGAACATCGCCGGCCCAGGCGTGGCGGCTGCCAATGTGATTGCGACGCAATATGCCAGGAACGCCGTCACCGTCATCGTCTCACCTTCCCATTCGGCACTCGCACACGGCGGAAGACCGCCACGATCTCCTCGCGGCTGCATTCGACGGCCCCGAGCCGCACCGCGCGGTCGCGCTCTAAGCCGGTTATATCGTAGTGCGGCGCCGACGTCTTGGGCGGCCCCTGGTAGGACGAGCGTTTGATGCCGAGTTCGGCAGCGAAGCGATGCAGTTCATCGACCTCATCGGCAAGGAGATGGCACCAGCGGTGGCCGGCCCATTTCCAGATCGCCGCATCGACATAGACAGCCATCAGCCTCGCCGCACTCCTTCAGCCCGACAGGCGAGTTGAAGCCAGACGTGCAAGCGCGATCGCCTATCGTCGGGGCGCTGCTATTTCGAAGCCGGGCAAGGCTTGGTCTGGTCGAACAGCGACAGGTTCACCAGCTTGCCGGTCATCGAGAAGTCGCCATAATCCATGACGAGGTCGCGGGTGATGCCGTTCTCGTGCAGCTTGAAGCTGATCCGGTATTCGGGCACCTCTTCGCCGCTTTTGTCGGTATCGTCGAAATAGGCGATGTCGACCGGCCAGTATTTGTCCGAGGCGAGCTTGGCCAGCGCCGGCGCTTCCGGATCCGTCTTGTCGGATTCGGTCTTCTTGCCGACGATGACGGTGGTGCTCATCACCTTGTTGGCGTCCTCGGAGCCGTCGAACAGATTGGTCTGGTAGAAATTCTCGCCCTTCTCGGCCTTGCCGATCAGCTCGACCAGATGCTGGGTCGGAAACTGCG
>NZ_RZSB01000932.1:0-2048 GCF_004023285.1 Mesorhizobium sp. M2A.F.Ca.ET.067.02.1.1 | reverse complement strand
CCCAAGAACAAGGCAGAGCCGGCGGCCGCTTTCAAGGCGCCGGAAACCAAGCAGCCGGTCGCCAAGACGGAAAAGCCTTCGCTGGATGACAAGAACCGGCCGGCCGGCATCGAGCGTCCGGCGACGGTCGACGATCTCAAGCTGATCTCCGGCGTCGGGCCGAAGATCGAAGCGATCCTGCATTCGCTGGGCATCTACACCTTCGCTCAGGTCGCGGCCTGGAAGAGGGCCGAGCGCGAATGGGTCGACGGCTATCTCGATTTCCGCGGCCGCATCGAGCGCGACGACTGGGTGAAGCAGGCCAAGGCGCTCGCCAAGGGCGGCGTCGCCGAATACATCCGCGTCTTCGGCAAGAAGCCGGTCTGAGGGACGACAAATGCTTCAGGACAAAGACCGCATCTTCACCAACATCTACGGCCTCTTCGACAAGTCGCTGGCCGGCGCGCAGTCGCGCGGCATCTGGGACGATACGCCCGGTCTCATCGCCAAGGGCCGCGACTGGATCGTCAATGAGATGAAGGCTAGCGGGTTGCGCGGCCGCGGCGGCGCCGGCTTCCCGACCGGACTGAAGTGGTCGTTCATGCCCAAGCAGAGCGACGGCCGTCCGAGCTATCTGGTCATCAATGCAGACGAATCCGAACCCGGCACCTGCAAGGACCGCGACATCCTGCGCAACGATCCGCACACACTGGTCGAGGGCGCGCTGGTTGCCGGCTTCGCCATGGGCGCAGTCGCGGCCTACATCTATGTGCGCGGCGAGTTCATCCGCGAGCGCGAGGCGCTCCAGCGCGCCATCGACGAGGCTTACGCGGCCAAGCTGATCGGCAAGAACAACACGTCCGGCTACGACTTCGACGTCTATATGCATCACGGCGCCGGCGCCTATATCTGCGGCGAGGAGACGGCGCTGCTCGAAAGCCTAGAAGGCAAGAAGGGCCAGCCGCGGCTGAAGCCGCCATTCCCGGCCAATGTCGGCCTCTATGGCTGCCCAACCACCGTCAACAATGTCGAATCGATCGCGGTGGCGCCGACCATCCTGCGCCGGGGCGCGGCCTGGTTCTCGTCCTTTGGCCGGCCGAACAATGCCGGCACCAAGCTGTTCTGCGTCTCCGGCCACGTCAACAACCCGTGCACCTTCGAAGAAGCGATGTCGATCCCGTTCCGGGAGCTGATCGAGACGCATTGCGGCGGCATCCGCGGCGGCTGGGACAATCTGATGGCAGTCATCCCGGGCGGCGCTTCCGTGCCGCTGGTGCCGGCCGAGCAGATCATGGACGCGCCGATGGACTTCGATGCGCTGCGCGACCTGAAATCCGGCCTCGGCACGGCTGCCGTCATCGTCATGGACAAGTCGACGGATATCGTGAAGGCGATCGCCAGGCTGTCCTACTTCTACAAGCATGAGAGCTGCGGCCAGTGCACGCCGTGCCGCGAAGGCACCGGCTGGATGTGGCGGGTGATGGAGCGGCTGGTGCGCGGCGAAGCGCAGAAGCGCGAGATCGACATGCTGCTCGACGTCACCAAGCAGGTCGAAGGCCACACGATCTGCGCGCTGGGCGACGCGGCGGCCTGGCCGATCCAGGGCCTGATGCGGCATTTCCGCGGCGAGGTGGAACGCCGCATCGACGAGTTTTCGCGCAACGCGCACCGGGTCGAGCCGGTGATGGTGGCGGCGGAATAATACTTCGAAATACGGGCGCAAGCCCGAGACGGAAAGCAGGGGCGGGGCATACGAAGAAACGACCAGGAGAACTCTATGGCGCCGTATTCGATACCCTATCCGTTCATGCCTGATTTGGACCAGCTCGAGAAGATGAACCAGGACCTGACCAAGATGATGCCGAAGGAGATGGCCAGCGCCGTCAACCTTCTGGCGCATCCGGTCGCGGGCGCGGCGGCGATGTCGGCGCTTGGCATCGGTTTTGCCAACCATGCCGTCGGCATGTGGATGGGCGCCTTCACCGGCGCGCTGGAAGCTTCGCAGCGCATGTTCCAGCCTTTCCTCGACGATCTCGAGGCGCAGAGCGAAGCGGTCGCCAATGCGTCCA
>NZ_RZSB01000931.1:0-2050 GCF_004023285.1 Mesorhizobium sp. M2A.F.Ca.ET.067.02.1.1 | reverse complement strand
TTCGCCGCTTCCTGCTACACGTCCTGCCCGAGGGCTTCCATCGCATCCGCTACTACGGCTTTCTCGGCAATCGCTACCGCGCGCAAAAGCTCGCCCACTGCCGCGACCTGCTCGGCATGCCGGTTCCCGAGCCGTCGGATGGCTCATCCGAAAGGGATTACCGCGACCGCTATGAGGATCTCACCGGGCATTCCCTCAGGCAATGCCCCGCCTGTCGTCAAGGCCAGATGATCATCATCGAAACATTCGAGACTGGAGAAGCTTCATGGCGAGGGAGTGCCGGAAGATGTGCGGCGATATGGGCTTGTCGGCCAAAGCCGGCCTGGTAGACACGGCCTCGGTGGCCGCACGCCGCACGATATGGGTCGCTCCGAAACGAGTCAGGCGCTCGTTGCGGGCGCCGACGAATATCGGTCGCGGCTCGTGATGGGCGATCCCGCGCTCGCTCAACAAGGATGTCAGCGCCCGCGCCAGGTCCTTAGCAATGGGGACGACGCGGTCTCTGCGCCCTTTGCCGCGCAGCAGCACTTGTGGGTGCGGCCGCTCCAACTGAAGGTCGTTTGCGTTGACGCCGGTGGCTTCGGAGACCCGGGCGCCGGTCCGTGCCAAGAAGAGCAGAAAGGCTCGGTCACGCCGACCACGGGGCGTCTTTGGATCGGGCGCCGCGATGAGGGTGTCCACTTCGGCCTTGGTGAGGTGGTACGTCACTTCAATGTGCGTCCGTTTAATGGGAATCGTCAGCACGCGTTGGGCGACGCCGACGGACGCCGGGTCGGCGGCAGCGACGTGGTGGAAGAAAGATCGGATCGCGGCCAAGCGGGCGTTGCGCGTGGTGACGGAATTGTTCCGCTTCTCCTCGAGTTCGTCGAGGAAAGCGAGAACGAGGTCTCGATCAAGCTCTTCGAGCGCCAACGCCGCCGGCTTCTTCCGCAATCGGGCGGCGGCAAAGAGGATCAGCATGCGCAAGGCGTCGCGATAGCTGGCCACGGTCGCGGGAGTCGCGTTCCGCTGCTTGGTCAGGCGCCGGCGGAAATAGGACTCCAGGAGGTGCGCTAGGAGCAGGTGTTCGCTCATGCTGCGCCTCCATCGAGGGCGGCACGCTCAGCCGCGATGGCGAGGAGCTCCGCCGAGCCCGTGAGGTAGTAGGCCGTGTCGCTGTAACTGGCGTGGCCGAGATATGTGGCGAGCAAAGGCAATAGCGCCTGAACGTCTGCGCGCTGTTGGTGCCAGAGGCTGAGGCGGGTCACGGCAAACCGGTGCCTGAGATCGTGCGGCCTTAACGGCTTACCGCCATCAAAGTCGGCGAGTTTACGGACCTCGGCAAAGCCGTTTTGCAGGCCGGTCGCCGAGAGGCGGTTGCCCCGGGAACTGAGGAAGAAGCCCTGATCCTTGGGTATGGGGAAAGCGGCGTCGCGCTCACGGGCATAGCAACCAAGCGCAGCCTGGGTTGTCGTGTGAACTGGAACGAGACGATCCTTGCGGAACTTTGTCTTCCGAACGAGGAGAACCCCGTTGGTGAGATCAACGTCGGAACGATCAAGCCCGACTACTTCGCCCGATCGCAGCCCTGAACTCGCCAACAATCCGATCAGCGTCGCCATCGTCCGCCCTCGCAGAGGGATGCTAGGCGAAATGCGGGCGCATGCGTCGATGAGTGACCTCAACTCAGCCTCGCTGAGAATACGCGGAGGCGGAATCGCTCTGGATCTGGGGAAAGCCCTGCGCTCCAAGACTTCGGTTCGCGCGTCGTAGACGGCGAGATACTCGTAAAACCGGCCGGGCACGCCGTGACGAGTGACGCGGCTGTTGGCGGCGCCGCTAAACGACAGGACGAAGTCCAGCGCCATCGTCCGGGTAGCGGGCGCATCGAGCTGAGCGCGCCCAACGTAGCGGACGAAAGCCCGCAACGTGCCGGCTTGCTTGCTGAAGGCATAGCCGAGGGAATGGCGCAGCTCGATGTAACGCTCGGCCTTCTCGCCGAGGAATCGGGCAAAGGCGGTCATGCCACGCCTCCCGGAAAGGGGAGTGCGACCTCGGCGAGCTGCGAGGT
>NZ_RZSB01000930.1:0-1991 GCF_004023285.1 Mesorhizobium sp. M2A.F.Ca.ET.067.02.1.1 | reverse complement strand
AGGGTCGGAATCTCGCGCATCATATGCGAGGTGGCGAACATTGGACAGCGGGAACAGGTAGATTGTCAACTTTTAAGATTGCAAGAATGTCAGACAATCCAGGTTGACGCCCTCGTGGTTGTATGATCCTTTTACGCAAGAAAGCAGCAGCGCCGGGGATCATAAACGTGGTGGCAGACGTACTTTCCAGCCAGGTTGGTTCGCGACGTGTGGACGCCGGCCGCATCGTCTTGAACGTGCGCGAGATCGGCACCGGTCCGCTGATGCTGTTTTTCCACGGCATAACGTCCAACTCCGCGGTGTTCGCGCCGTTGATGGCGCAGCTTTCGGCCCGCTTCACGACCGTAGCTGTCGACCAGAGAGGGCATGGCCTCAGCGACAAGCCCGAAAGCGGCTACGAGGCGAATGATTACGCGGACGACATCGCCAGCCTGATACGCACGCTCGGCCGGGGGCCTGCCATCCTCGTCGGGCATTCACTCGGCGCCAGAAACTCCGTCACCGCGGCGGCGAGAAATCCGGAGCTGGTGCGGTCCGTGATCGCGATCGACTTCACTCCCTATATCGAGACCGAAGCGCTCGATGCCCTGGAGAGCCGGGTGAACGCCGGAGACCGGATTTTCAGGGATGTCGAGGCCGTCCAGGAATATCTCGCGGGCCGCTATCCGAATATTCCCGCCGACCCCATCAGGATCAGAGCAGAGAGCGGCTATCGGCAGGTCGAAGGCGGTCTGCGTCCGCTGGCGTCGCCCTCGGCAATGGCTCAAACCGCCAAGGGCCTTCGCGCGGACCTGACGCAGGCGTACCGCGACGTGGCGAAGCCCGTCCTCATCGTCCGCGGCGAAGAGAGCAAGCTGGTTTCGGCGGCGGCGCTGGCAAAGACCAGTCGGTTGCGGCCCGATCTGCCCGTGGTGGTCGTCCCGGGAGCCGACCACTACGTCAACGAAGTGTGTCCCGAGGTCACGCTGAAAGCCATCACCAATTTCATCGACGCCTGACGGCCCGTCGCGCCGTCTTCTTGTACGCAGCATCAGGATAGAAAATGGCCAATGTAAACAAAACTCCGGGCAAGACGCGTCGCGCGGAGGTCGCCGGAGGGGGCTTTGCCGGCCTGACGGCCGCCATCGCTCTCAAGCAGAACGGCTGGGAGGTCAGGTTGCACGAAAAAAGCTCCGAGCTTCGGGCGTTCGGCGCAGGCATCTATCTCTGGCACAATGGCCTCCGCGTGCTCGAAGGGCTGGGCGCCTTGGACGATGTTCTCCTGGGGTCGCACACGCCTCCTACCTACGAAACCTGGATGCATAACAAGTCGATCTCCAGGGAGACGTTCAACGGCCTTCCCTGGCGCATCATGACGCGCAGCCATTTGCACAATGCTCTCGTCAGCCGCGCTCGTGCCCTGGGGGTCGATATTCGCGTCGATTCCGAGGCGGTCGCCGCCGACCCGGAAGGCCGCCTGACCCTGCAGACCGGCGAGGTTCTGGAAGCCGACCTGATCGTCGGAGCGGACGGCGTGGGCTCCAAAGTCAGGGACTCCATAGGGTTCAAGCAGGACCGCTGGACGTCGAAGGATGGAATTATCCGGCTGATCGTCCCGCGCAAGAAGAAGGAACTCGGCCACGGCGAGTGGGACAACACCATCGACATGTGGAACTTCTGGCCGCGCGTCCAGCGTATCCTTTACTCGCCCTGCAACGAGAACGAATTGTACCTGGGTCTGATGGCGCCGGCCGCCGATCCGCGTGGGTCTAAAGTTCCGCTCGACCTCGAGGTCTGGGTCGAGATGTTCCCGTTCCTTGAACCATGCCTGGTCGAAGCCGCCAAGCTCGAGACTGCGCGGTACGACACGTATCAGACGAACAAGCTGGACAGCTGGACCAGAGGCAAGGTGGCGCTGGTGGGCGACGCCGCGCATGCGATGTGCCCGGCCCTTGCCCAGGGCGCCGGTTGCGCGATGGTCAACGCCTTCAGCCTGTCGCAGGACCTGGAGG
>NZ_RZSB01000092.1:0-12174 GCF_004023285.1 Mesorhizobium sp. M2A.F.Ca.ET.067.02.1.1 | reverse complement strand
GATCAGCACGGCACGAATCGGTGACATTTTACCTTTCATTGGTGGACTCCGTCGGAGAAAGGGGGGCTGGGACGGCGCTGTCGAGCTCGCGTGACCAGTCAATGGCATTGATGAAGACGCCGAGCGGATTCTTGCGCAGCTGATCCGTATTGCTTGGCGAGCGGATCACGATCGTGAGGATCGCAGTCCAGCGCATCGTGCTGGCAAGGCTTCCGCGCTCAAACACCTGCTCGGTCCATTTGACCTGGAATGAACTTTCGGAGGCTCTGACCACGCTGGTGACCTGTACCGAAACACTGCGCGTTCCGATCTGACCGAAGGGGTCGTTCGCCTTGGCGTATTCGTTGAGGAAGAGCGCTGCGCGATCGCTAGCAAAGTCGTACGCTGCCAACCAGTTCTGCCGAACCAAAACCGGATCGGTGGAAACGGAACGGACATTCTGGATGAAGCGGCCGAGATGCCAGGCGATCTGAGCATCCGAGGGCTCATAATTCCGGACCGCCGGCGCGACGGCGCGCGTCTCGCCGAAGCCATCGACCTCGACGACATAAGGCACGACACGGCTTTGCATCGACTGCCATACGAGTCCGCCGGAAAGCCCGGTCGCCAAGGCCAGGCAGCCAAGGGCCATGATCCGCCAGTTCCTGGCCTGCAGTCGAGATGAGCCGATGCGCTCGTCCCACAGTTGGGCGGCTTTTTGATACGGCGTGACCGGTTCGGGTGTTTTGCCGTAACGGTGCACGGGTCGCTTGAAGAGCATCTAGTCATCCTTGTCGTTGAGAGAGGGGTTGGCGCTGCCTCCCGGCCGGTCTCCGTCTCGGACAGCTTGCATGGCAGCGTGGCGATTTGCCCGGGCGGTCTGTTCAGAACGTAGGCGCCTTGCCCACGTCGGCGCCGAAACAGTGGCCGAACCGGCAGAGCGTTCGGTCATTGACGCTGTCGGCGCGCCGCCGGTCGCGGTCCACGCGGCATCGCGCCCGGCATCGGCGTTGCGCCCAACACTTGCAGTGGCGGATCGCGCTATGCGTATAGCGGCGCCGCCAGCTGCACTGGTTACACCATGCATTCCAGCAGCCACACCGGAGAGGCCAGCGTCGGGCGAGGTTGCGCGCCCGATCTGCCATGACGTGGAAGCAGCCGATCCCATTGTTGTGCCGGCTCGGATGGCGGCGAGACCGCCGCTGGTTGCCATACGCGCGCCAGCAAATGCTGTGCCTCCAGCAACGAGTGATACACCCGCTGCCGCCGCGGTCGTGCCGAGGGCGGCGCCCGCCCCAAGCTGCGGTGCGCCTGAGACAAGACCCGACGCGATCCCCGGCCCAAAAATGCCAAGGCCAAGCAGTGCCAGTGCGCCCAGTACCTGGGACATGGCACCGGCAAGATCCGGCTCCTTGCCTTGCAATGCGGAAGCGAACTCCCCGAAGAGCGTGGAGCCGATACCGACAATGACGGCGAGCACCATCACCTTGATGCCTGACGAGATAACATGGCCGAGCACGCGTTCGGCCAGGAACGCTGAACGGTTCCAAAGTGCGAATGGAACCAAAACAAAACCTGCCAGCGTGGTGAGCTTGAACTCTAGGATGGTGATGAAAAGCTGGATGGAAAGGATGAAGAAGGCGATGATAACCAGGAACCAGGCCATCAGCAGCACGAAGATGGTCAGTGCGTTGCCGAAGATTTCCGGGAAGCCCAGGAGCTGACTGGCTTGGTCAAGCATTGGCCAAGCACCTTCGAAACCGGTCGCGGCAATGCGGCCCGGGCGCAAGAGATTGTCTGCCGACAGATTGCCGGCCGACGCCTTAATCCCGAGACCGGCAAAAGAACGATAAACGATATCGGCGAGGTTCTTGAAATTGTTCAGAATGAAGGCGAAGACGCCAACATAGAGCACCTTGCGGACAAGCCGGCCGAGAACGCTGGTTTCGTCGCCGAGCGCCCACGCCAGGCCGGCAAGTGTGATGTCAATGCCGATCAGAATGGTAGTGAGGAAGGCGAGGTCGCCCGATAGCAGACCGAACCCGCTGTCGATGTAGCGGATGAAGGTCTCCATGAAGCGATCGATGACGCCAAGGTCGTTCATGCCGCTGCCTTTCTCGTCGTGATGAACTCGTGATTAATTGCCGGGATAAGCCGAGCCGGTACCCAAGAACCGCTTCGTCATCTCGCGGGCGGCTTCGTCTGACTGGGCCTTGCGGGCGGCATCCTCGGCCTCAGCTCGAAACTGCGTTGCGAGCAGCGTCTGGATCTGCATCTGCTGTTTTGTCGAAAGCGCCATCAGCTGGTTGGTGGCCTGGCTTGCCTGAAGCGCACCGGCCGCCCCTTGGCTGCGGTTGACGAGATCGGCGAGCAGATCGCCGTCGGCGCGGACGTTCTCGACGATTTGCGACTGGACACCCATGGTCTGGCGGAACGCCTGCATGGCGGTTTGCCAACGCTCCCGCGCAGCACTCGCCACATCGCTGACTTTGATCGTGGCGTCGTAGCTTTCCGGATATTGGCTGCGCCACTGGTCTTGAAGCTTGCCCAGATCAAAGCTGAGGCCACTCGCCTGGTCCATCAAGCCGTCGATGCGATGGAGCGAACCGGTGAGTTGGCCAACGGAAGAGAAATCCAGACGCTGAAGATTGCGCGCCATGTTCTGCAGCATGGTCGCCTGATTCTGCAGCGACTGGATTTGGTTGTTGATCTGCTCCAATGCGCGCGCGGCCGTCAGCACGTTCTGCGCATAATTGGACGGATCGAACACGATAAGGGCGTACGCGGGCTGCACATAGTCGGCCATAGGCTTGGCGATCAGGGAAACGGTGATCAGGCCGGAGAGAAGGCGTCGCCGCATCATGAGAATTGCTCCTTGTCTGGTTGAGGGAATTGCTTGAGAAGTTCGCCGGCCCAATCGAGGCCGCGCGCGATCAGGAACTGCGAGGCAAAGCTGCCTTGCCCGTCTTCGGACATGATCCTGTCGATCAGAGTCTGCGTGGCCGGATCGGAAGCACCGCAAAGCGCAAGAGCGATGGGGCCAAGCTCGAGCTCGAACAGACGGTTGCCGCGGCGCGATTGCAGATAATACTGACGCTTCGGCGTGGCGCGGGCGATCAATTCGATCTGCCGCTCGCTTAAACCGAAGCGCTCGTAGGCTGTGCGCGCCTGGGGTTCCACGGCACGATCATTGGGAAGGAAAATGCGCTGCGGGCAGCTTTCGATGATTGCCGGCGCTATGCCAGAGCCCGCGATATCAGCCAGCGACTGCGTAGCGAAGACAACCGACACGTTCTTCTTTCGCAGCACCTTCAGCCATTCGCGGATGCGGGCGGCGAACAGCGGATTGTCGAGATAGACCCACGCCTCGTCGAGCATGATCAGCGTGGGCCGTCCGTCGAACCGTTCCTCAAGTCGCTGGAACAGATAGGTAAGCACCGGCAGCAAAGCGCCTTGGCTGTGCATTAACTCCTCGGTCTCGAAACACTGCACATCCGACAAGGCCAGCCCATCATGATCGGCATCGAGCAGGCGGCCGAAGGGACCGTCGAGCGTGTAGGGCATCAATGCGGTCTTCAGCGCATTGGATTGAAGCAGGACCGAAAGACCGGTCAGTGTGCGTTCCTGCGCCGGCGCGGTGGCAAGGCTGGCCAGCGCTGACCAAATAGCCTCCTTCACCTCCGGCGTGACGGTGACGTTCTCGTGGGCAACAAGGCTGGCGATCCATTCGGCCGCCCAGCTTCGGCTAGCCTGGTCGTTGATGCTGCGCAGTGGCTGAAAGGCAAGGGAACCGTCCGCTCCTAGCGCGTGGTGTTCTCCACCCATGGCAAGTGTTGCAGCACGGGCCGAATTGCCTTTGTCGAAGACATAAACCTGGGCGCCGGCATAGCGCCTGAACTGCAGAGCAATCAGAGCAAGCAGAACCGACTTGCCGGCGCCGGTCGGACCAACAACCAGCATGTGGCCGACATCTTCGACGTGGGTGGAAAGCCGAAACGGTGTCGACCCACTGGTCTCGGCAACGAAAAGCGGTGGCGCTTCGGTTTGGGTGACTTTCGCGAGATGCTCGTTTGTCGCAGGACCGGCCCAAACCGACGACAGCGGCATGAGATGGGCAAGGTTCAATGTATGAACGAGCGGTTGGCGAACGTTAGCGTAGACATGGCCAGGCAATGAGCCGAGCCAAGCCTCGACCGCATTGACGCCTTCTCGGATCGTGGTGAAGCCGAGCCCATTGATGATGCGCTCGACCGCGCGAAGCTTCTCTGCAGCGGCTTGGCGATCCTCGCCCCACACCGTCACGGTGGTGGTGAGATAGCCGAAACTCACATGATCACCGCCCAATGCCTGAAGGGCTTCGTCGGCATCGAGCGCCTTGTTGTCGGCATCGTTATCGACAAGCGGGACCGGCTCGTTGGTAATGACCTCGCGTAGGATTGCCACGATCGATTTGCGCTTGGCAAACCACTGCCGGCGCAATCGCGTCAGCGTCTTCGTGGCTTCCGTTTTCTCGAGCGGAATGAAGCGCGTCATCCAGCGATAGGCGAAATCCTGATGATTGAGGGTATCGAGGATTCCGGGCCGGGTGAGGTTCGGAAAGCCGAGGATGGTCAGTGTGCGAAGATGCTGCTCACCCAGCATCGGCTCCAGGCCACCGGTAAGCGGCGCATCGACCAGGATTGCATCCAGATATATCGGCGTTTCCGGGGCCATGATAGGATGGCGACGAGGCGAAATCGTGCCGTGGAGGTAGGTCAACGTCTGAGCATCATCGAGGACGCGTACTTCGGACATGAAACCCGAGAAGAGATCGAGCACGCGGTTGGTCTCGTCACGGAACCTCGCCAGATCCTGGCGCCAGTCTCTTTCTCCTCGGGAATAATGAGAGTCGACGAGCGCGCTTTCTGCGCGCGCCTGGGCGTCCGGCGGTGGCATAAACACCAAGGTCAGATGATAGCGGCTCTCGTAGTGCGCTACCTTCCCCTCGAAAGCAGCGCGGCGTTCTTCGTCGACCAGCCACGACGCGGCGTCAGGAAAATGCGAGTTCGGATAGCCCAGCGCTTCTGTGCGCTCGGCCTCAAAGAACAATGCCCAGCCAGAGCCAAGGCGTCTGAGAGCATTGTTCGCCCGGGCGCAAATGCCGACGAGTTCAGCCTCCGTCGCACTTTCGAGATCCGGGCCGCGGAACCGCAACGTCCGCTGAAAGCTGCCGTCCTTGTTGAGCACGATGCCGGGCGCCACCAAGGCAGCCCAGGGTAGATGGTCGGCAAGCCGGTCGGCTTTGCTTCGATATTCCGAAAGGTTCAGCATGCAAGCCACCCCTTCAGACGTAGGTGGCGCACAAGCACGCTGGCGAAGTCCGGATCGCGTCTTGCGGCAAACACCGCTAACGAGTGGCCTGCGATCCAAAGCACCAGACCAGCAATCCATTGCTGCAAGCCGAAGCCAATGGCCGCGGCCACTGTACCGTTGAGGATCGCCACCGCGCGCGGAGCCCCGCCGAGCAGGATCGGCTCGGTCAGCGCCCGGTGGACCGGTACTGCGAAGCCCTCGATATGCTGCTCCCCGGCGGCCATCAGACGAGCGCCCCACCACCGAAGGAGAAGAAGGAGAGGAAGAAGCTCGATGCCGCGAAGGCGATTGACAGACCGAAGACGATCTGAATCAGGCGCCGAAAACCACCGGCGGTGTCGCCGAAGGCAAGCGTCAGGCCGGTGGTGATAATGATGATCACCGCAACGATCTTGGCGACCGGTCCCTGCACGGACTCCAGGATCTGCTGCAGCGGCTGCTCCCACGGCATGCCGGAGCCGGCGGCATAAACCGGGGCCGTGTTAAGAAACGCGAGCGCTGTGGACGAAAGAAAGCGAAGCTTCTTGCGCATGAGGAAGGCCTTTCAAAGCTGCTGGAGTTGCGAAAGCGTGAGCGGGGCAACGGCGTAATCGCCGCTGCCGTCGAGACCGGTGACCTCGGCGATTGCGTCGATGTGGCGCGACGAGCCGCGTCCCGCTATGAAGACGATCAGATCTATCGCCTCAGCGATGAGCCGGCGGGGAACGGTGACCACCGCTTCCTGGGCGAGTTGCTCAATGCGATAGAGAGCCGAGCGCGCGGAATTGGCGTGTACGGTAGCGATGCCGCCTGGGTGCCCGGTGTTCCATGCCTTCAGCATGTCGAGCGCTTCCGCGCCCCTCACCTCGCCCACGATGATGCGGTCCGGCCTGAGCCTCAGCGTCGAGCGCACGAGATCGGCAAGGGTGACCGAGCCCCGCCTTGTTCTCAGGGCAACGCAGTCCCTGGCCGCGCACTGCAGTTCGCGTGTGTCCTCGATCAGGATCACCCGATCGTCGCATTCGGCGACTTCAGCCAGCAGAGCGTTGGCGAGTGTTGTCTTCCCCGAGGAAGTGCCGCCGGCGATCAGCATGTTGCGCCGCTCGCGGACGGCCTTTTTCAGCGCATCGGCCTGCAGCGGCAGCATGATGCGTTCGGCAACATAGTCGGCCAGGGTGTAGACTTTCGCGGCGGGCTTGCGGATGGCAAAACATGGCGCCAACACCACAGGTGGCAGCAGGCCTTCGAAGCGTTCGCCAGACGGCAATTCGGCACTGACGATCGGGTTGTCGGCGTGCGCCTCGGCGCGCACGTGCGAAGCAACCAGGCGGATGATACGTTCTGCCTCGGACGGGTGCATGTGAACGTCGGTATCGACCCGACCTTCGCCTAACCGGTCGAGTCGCAGCGCGCCGTCGGGATTGACCATCACCTCGATGACGGACGGATCGGCCAGGGCTTCGGTGATTGCCGGACCCATGGCGGTGCGCAGCATGACACGCCGCCGGTGGTCGGCCTCGGGATGAGAGCTCATCCTTCCCCTCCCCCACCATTGTCTTTGCTAAGCGACTTTTTGCCGGAAGCGATCTGGCGGCCGACCTTCTCAACGAATTTCTCGAAACGCTCTTGGGCAATAGCCTGCGTTGCCCGATCCGGGACCGGCGTGTGGGCGTGAAGGGTGATCGAAAAGCGGATGAAGAGCGCCAGGCTCTCCAGGATCACCTCGGAATCGCGCCTGACGTGGGCAAGATCGCGGGAGAGCCGGTCAAGCCTTACGCCGTAGCGCCGATCGAACTCGCTCTCGCCACGCCGCTCGATGAACGCCTCGATCGCCTTCGCCACGATCGCTGATTTGGTCGTTGACGGATCGCGACTGAGGTTGTCCAGTTTCTCGCTGAGCTCCGGCTCAAGCAGAAACTGATGGCGAATGCGGTGCGGCTTCATGCGGCTCGTTCCGACGGCCCGGCGTTGCGCCGGCGACGGGAGAAGCATCGGCCAGACGCTCAAAATTGCTTATGGCCGTTATCTACGCTGAGGTGCGCTCTGCAACTCAGCGGACTTCAGAAGCCGGGAATGACATCGTCGCCCCTGCCCTCGTTGATACCGTAGGCGCGGGCCGCAGTGGAAATCCGATCCATGACACGCTTGTCCGCGAGCGCTTCGCTGTCATCGTCTGCGGGCTTGTACAGATCGGCCTGATCGGGCTCTTGAGAGACAACAACGTCTTCTTCGGGCAGGCTTGGATGGCGTTGCTGCTGAACGCCTCCCTCGTCTTCAACTGGCGCGTCGGCGCTTTCCTCGTCCGCAGCAAGTCGGCTATCGACGCTGCACACTTGTCCAGTCCAGCCGTCCGGGCGTGATGCAGGGCAGTCCGCATAGGGTCCGTCGTGCAGCACCGGCGCAGGCAGCACCCGATCTGTGAAATTCTGATCCTGATAATAGCGCAGCTTCTTGGCGCGGATCGGCGGCAACCCAGAAACCAGGACCAATTCGTCTGACGGCGGCAATTGCATCACCTCGCCTGGCGTCAGGAGCGGGCGCGCGGTTTCCTGGCGGCTCACCATGACATGTGAAAGCCAGGGCGCAAGCCGATGGCCCGCATAGTTGCGCATCGACCTAAGTTCGGTTGCGGTGCCGAGGGCATCCGAGATGCGCTTGGCCGTGCGTTCGTCATTGGAGGAAAAGGCAATTCGCACGTGGCAATTGTCGAGAATAGCATTGTTCTCGCCATAGGCCTTTGAAACCTGGTTCAAAGATTGTGCGATCAGATAGGAGCGAATGCCATAACCTGCCATGAAGGCGAGCGCCGTTTCGAAGAAGTCGAGGCGACCGAGCGCCGGAAACTCGTCCAGCATCATGAGCAGCTGATGCTTACGGCTCTTCTTCGGGTCCCCCTCCAGACGCTCCGTCAACCGCCTGCCGATCTGGTTCAAGATCAGTCGCACCAAAGGCTTGGTGCGCGAGATATCCGAAGGCGGCACGACCAGATAGAGCGACAGCGGTCGCTCTCCATCCACTAGGTCAGCGATGCGCCAGTCGCAGGACGAAGTGGCCGCCGCGACCGTTGGATCACGATAAAGCCCAAGAAAGGACATGGCGGTCGAGAGGACGCCTGAGCGCTCGTTTTCCGACTTGTTCAGGAGTTCGCGAGCCGCCGAGGCCACTACGGGATGGACCTGAGGGTTATGCCCCGTCCCGAGATGGTTTGTCGTCATCATCCGCCGTAGCGTTGCGGCAAACGAGCGTTGCGGGTCCGACAGGAAGGTGGCGACGCGGGCTAGCGTCTTGTCCTCTTCAGCGTAGAGCACGTGCAAAATGGCGCCAACTAGGAGTGAATGGCTGGTCTTCTCCCAGTGATTCCGTCGCTCCAGCGCGCCCTCGGGATCGACGAGGATGTCGGCGATGTTTTGAACGTCCCGGATCTCATCTGGGCCTTTGCGCACCTCCAGCAGCGGGTTGTAGCGTGCCGATCTCGGGTCGGTCGGATTGAACAGAAGGCAGTACGAGAATTTCGACCGCCAGCCGGAGGTCAACTGCCAATTTTCGCCTTTTATATCATGAATGATGGCAGACCCGGTCCAGGAAAGTAGCGTTGGAACAACCAGCCCCACGCCCTTGCCCGAACGCGTCGGCGCAAATGCCATGACGTGCTCCGGGCCGTCATGGCGCAGATAGCGATCGTTCAGCCTACCGAGGAAAACGCCCGCCGGCCGTAACAACCCTGCCGTCTCGACCTCATGAGTCGTGGCCCACCGTGAAGACCCATAGGTCGTAACCGACCCGCGCTGTCGCGCGCGCAAAAGCGAGCCTGCGATTGCGGCGGCACAGCCCAGGAATCCGCTGGCGCCTGCAAGCGTACCGGCTTTGTCGAAGACCTCCGGCGCATAAGCATCGAAGTGGAACCACCATTCAAACAGCTTCCACGGCTTGTAGATTGGCCAGCCGGCGAAGAGAAACCATGGTGCGCCGAGAGGCGTCTGGTAGGTCAGCATTTGAGCGCACCATTGGGTTGCCGTCCATACGCCGATAATGACAATTGCGCACACAACGGCGATCTGCCCGATCAGTAGCTTCGTAGGTGTCATCGGCTTGGCCCGCTGAACAACGCGACCTAGCATCGCGCGGTGCAGCCGGGACAGGAATGTTCCTCACATACGATTTGGGAGCAATGAACGACTTCCTACTATGCAGGTCGGTCAGCACGCGTGTTGCGCCTTCACGCGACACCATCCTCTCCATTCACCCTGAGGCCCGGCGCCGCCGACAGTTGCGTGACCGCTCCTCCGCAAAGTTATCTTCTGCGTTCAGGGAGCCAGGGCGCCTGGGCTGGCTGATGAACACCGTCCGCTCGCGCATGTGGGGTCGAATTGATTTGTGCCCAAGTGGAGGCAGGCTCATCATTCAACAGTTGCCGCAGTTCCCCTGGCTCGAACGCCATCATTGGTGGGGAGGCAGGCTCGTCTTCCAACAGTTGCCGCAGTTCCCCTGGCTCGAACGCCATCATCGGTGGGGAAGCGGGTTCATCCTCCAACAGCTGCCGCAGTTCCCCTGGCTCGAACGCCATCATCGGTGGGGAAGCGGGTTCATCCTCCAACAGCTGCCGCAGTTCCCCTGGCTCGAACGCCATCATTGGTGGGGAGGCAGGCTCGTCCTCCAACAGTTGCCGCAGTTCCCCTGACTCGAACGCCATCATTGGTGGGGAGGCAGGCTCGTCTTCCAACAGTTGCCGCAGTTCCCCTGACTCGAACGCCATCATTGGTGGGGAGTCAGGCTCGTCTTCCAACAGTTGCCGCAGTTCCCCTGGCTCGAATGCCATCATCGGTGGGGAGGCGGGTTCATCCTCCAGCAGCTGCCGCGGCTCTTCCTCGTGCGGCAAGCGCCTCCTTAGCCGGTCTTGCAGCGCCTGCCGATCGGCAACGAGGTTGTCGAGGGGCAGCGGCTCGTGGTCTGGCCGCTGCCCTTTCACCAATCGTTCAACCAGCGCCCACGTGCCCTCCAGGACAAATACGCCGCAATCATAATGGTTCGTCTGTCTGGCCATGGGGGCTGGCGCCAAGGTAGCATTCAGCAGTCCTGCGAGCTGTTTTGCAGGCACGTCGTTATATCCCTCTCGCTGGAGGGAGTCGTAGTGATAGGCGAACCGCCTTTCGGGGTCGCGGCGATCAACGAGCAGCAGCGACCAATGGGTGCCGGGGCTAGTAGCCGTGCCATTATTCACTGGCAAGAACAGGAAGTCGGCTGTGGCGTTGTTTTGATTATAGATGGACTGCAATATGCCTCGAGCGTCTTGCGGCGACGTGTGTCGCAGTAGATGGGATACGGAAGGATCCACCAGCCGAGTCCGGGCAGCGAGCGCCGGATTGATCCCCTGCAGTTGCCGCTCCAGCAAATTGTAATCTCTCTGGACATGGGCGTCGCTCAGCCATTCGGCGGCGCCGAGCACCCGCCCCGTTGCAACGTTGGACGGGGCTGTCGGATCGAGCGCCCCGATCTGAGCCCCAGAGGAACTGGTCGTCAGTGTGGTCACATCAACCAGTGGAAGGCCGCGGTAGGTGCCTGGCAGCTTAGCGGTTGCTGGCGAGGCGGGTTGGGGAGCTCTTGCCGGTGCCGCTGGCCCAGCTTCAGCAGCGGCCCCAACGCGCCTGGTGACTGCGTCTGCCGGATGAGCAGCAAGGACAGTTTCGCGCCCGAGCACAATGCGCGGCAGGATATCCCGGAGGTGAGCCAATGCAGAACCGATACTTAGTCTATTACCATAGGAGACAGCCTTGAAGCTCTCAACATCTTTATCCAGCGATTTGTCGTGAATCCGAGCGGCAATCCCAGGCTTGTTATTTTGACGCAGATACTGGCTAAAATGTCTAAGAAAATTTGTATAGCCGCCCACGGTATCTGGATTCCGTCCGGTCGCAGGCGCTGCCAGGTACTCCTTGGTCGAAGCGGCTCTGTAATCTCTAATGAGCTCGGCATCGTCAGGATAGGGGATCACGAGAGGGCGACCCATAATCGGGGCTCCGCTTGTCGACTTCTTGAGGTAACGCAGTGCGCCAGCCACGGTGGAGGAACCACCCGTACTCTCGTACTCCTTGAGATCCTGATCCAGCGACGAATGGTAAAGCCGAGCAGCAAACCCTGGCTTGTTGTTTTGAAGGAGCCACCGACTAAAGCCGAAAAGAGAATTTACATTGAAAGTGACCGTGTTCGCGCTGGCCTTACCCGCGTGGAATGCTGCCCTCAGCCCTTCGATAGCGGTCGCATCGTTGGAATAGACAGGACGCTTGTCGGAACCGTTGGGGACTACAATTGGACGATCCGGCTGCACTGTCGAGGACATCGAACCACCACCTCCGGGATGCGGTGCTGGGGTGGATTCGTGTTCATCCCTCTGCCTGACGAGCTGCGCCTCAGATTCCGGTGTAGCCACCTTATGAGGATCCTGCATCGGTTCGATCCCCTCCATCTCCTGCTGCAACCAAGCCAAAGCTTGGCGAGCGGCGGCTTCATCAACCGCGGAGGATGTCTCCACACCTCTGGCGGACGCCGGCAGAGCCTGCTCCGCCCGCCGTCGAAAGAGCTCTGGCGAGGCGGATTTCTCCGCCCACAATCTGGGCTGCGTAGCGAGTCCCCGTCCAGATTTATGTGGCACCGCCTCGCTTGGCAGCGGGCTGCTCCTGTCCCGTGCAGCTACCAGCCCCTCCGGGGCGCCCTGGTCGCCGTGGCGCCAGTTCAAGTGAGGGACGGCCTCTCCAAAGTCGGGTGCTTGGTGTTGGTGCGCGGTTGGGGCGAGAGACAATGGTAGATCGGTGCCCTCCTTATAACCTACCGGCAGGAGCTCCTCTGACCAATCGAATCCCTGCTGTGGTG
>NZ_RZSB01000929.1:0-2054 GCF_004023285.1 Mesorhizobium sp. M2A.F.Ca.ET.067.02.1.1 | reverse complement strand
GTACCCGAGGGGCTAGCCAGGCGTGGTTTCGGCGTTTCGTTCAAAAATCATTTTGCGGCGGCGAGGGCTGATCCGACTGGGGTTGGCCGCTGTCCTGACGCTGGCTGCCTTCGGCGCCGCCGCGAAGGAAGATCCGCCGGACTACGGTCCGACGATGCGCTTCGCGGTGGTGCGCAGCAGCGCGCTGGGCTGCGAGCCGAATTGCCCGGAATGGATTTCCGCTGAAGGCACGATCGAGGCTAGCACGCCAGCGCTGTTCAGACGCTTGCTGAAGACGCTCGGCGGGCGGCAACTGCCAATTGTCGTCAATTCTCCCGGCGGCAATGTCGATGCCGCGCTCCAGCTTGGCCGCATGATCCGCAAGAACAAGCTCGATATCGCGGTCGGCATCACGGAGTTTTCCGGCTGCTCGCCGGGGATGAAGAACTGCCGGGGCAACGACGCCAAGCAGCAGCCCTATTCCGGCGTCGCTTACGACAGCGGCGCGATGTGCAATTCGGCCTGTCCGCTGATGTTTGCCGGCGGCATCCGCCGCGTCGTTGGCGAATGGGCCTATCTCGGTGTCCACCAGATCACCACCACCTTCCGGCGCGAGAAGCTGCTCTACCGCACGACCTATCGGGTCGTGAACGGCAAGAAGAAGATCATCGGCACCACGATCGTCAGCCGCAAGAATGCCGGCAGCTACAAGACCTATGAGATGAGCAAGGCGGTCGAGAGGCGACTGTCGGCCTATCTGAAGGAGATGGGCGTCGAGCAGGGCGTGCTGGATGTGATGAAGACGACGCCCGCCAGCGACATCCGGCAGATCGAGCCCGACGATATGTTGGAGATGAAGCTCGTCACCAGCCTCGATTCGCTCGATCTGTTGACCGAAAAGAGCATGTGCCTGCGCAATCCCGTGCCGGCGAATTGCCGCGAGATGCCGTCGAACGCCAAGCCGGCCGAGGTCGCGAAGGTCGAAGCCGCGCCTTTGCTCGCTGCTCCGGGCACGGCGACCCGGCCGCGGGTCCAGGAACAGGACATGCGCTTCGTTGTCGTTCGCGGCAGCAACCCGCTCTGCAATCCCGATTGTCCGGAATGGATTTCGGCGGAAGGCACGATCGCCGCAGGCACGGCCGGCAAGCTTCGCCAGCTGCTCGATACGCTCGGCGGGCGCAGATTGCCGGTGGTCGTCAACTCGCCAGGTGGCGATGTGCAGGCAGCGCTTGCCGCGGGTCGCCTGATCCGTGAGCGCCGGTTGGATGTCGCGGTCGCCCGAACGGACTTTCTCGATTGCGATCCGGGCAAGGCGGGTTGCGAACCAACCGAAGGCCTCTACAGCGGTCTCACCATCAATGCAGGCGCCCAATGCGACGCCGCCTGCGCGATGATGATCGCCGGCGGCATCAGGCGCCTCGTCGGCGCCGATGCGCATTTCCTGGTGCATTCCATGGGCATGGAAGAGAAGGTCAGGGCGTATCTCGACGAGATGGCGATCGGCTCGGGCTTTTTTGCCGCCATGCAGTCGGCGCAGTTCGCCAAGCACAGGGAACTCAGCAAGGGCGAACTTCGCGAATCCGGTCTTACGACCGGACCGCAATCGGTGGATGCGCTCACCGGGGCGACCATCTGCAACTCATCGCCGAAACCGGACAATTGCCGGGTGCTGCCGGCCGCCAATGCCGAGGCCGAGGCGCCAGCGAAACTTTAGAGCAATTCCAGGAAAAGCGTTTACGGTTTTCCGTCCAGAATTGCGTAGACAAGGAGAGAGCCCGCACTGGCCATCGAGGCAGGTTGAGGCGGGCAGGGTGGCGCCGCTATCCTCCTCGCGCGATTTGCGGAACGGAGGATCGGGGATGAGCGCGAAAATCCCGACTTTGTACGAATGGGCCGGCGGCAGCGAGGCGCTCAACAGGCTGACACGCGCCTTCTACGACAAAGTGGCCGTGGATCCGATCGTCGGCCCCGTGTTCAAGACCATGTCGCCGGACCATCCGGCGCATGTCGCCGCCTTCATCGGCGAGGTCTTCGGCGGGCCGAAGACTCATAGCGAAGAGTTTGGCGGCCCTCGC
>NZ_RZSB01000928.1:0-2057 GCF_004023285.1 Mesorhizobium sp. M2A.F.Ca.ET.067.02.1.1 | reverse complement strand
AAGCAGGCTCGGTCATGGGGAGTGCCGGAAGTGCGGCTCTACACCAATTCGCGCATGGCGCGGAACATCGCGCTCTATGCGGCGTACGGCTATCGTGAAACGGGTCGCCGCGCCAATCCGTACCGGCCAGGATGGACGCTGGTCGACATGGCGAAGCCTGTCGACCAGGCGGCCTGATCAAATTCGAATGGAGGAGAAAGACGATGACTGCCCAAGGAAAGATCCGCGCCGGCATGGGCGGCTGGACCTTCGAGCCCTGGGACACCTCCTTCTATCCGGAGAAGCTCGCCAAGGCCAAGCAACTGCACTACGCCAGCCGCCAGGTGCCGACCATCGAGGTCAACGGCACCTATTATTCCAGCTTCAAGGAACCGACCTTCGTCAAATGGGCCAACGACGCGCCGGACGGTTTCGTCTTCTCGCTCAAGGGCAACCGCTTCGTCACCAACCGCCGCGTGCTCGGCGAGGCCGGCGAATCGATGATGCGCTTCCTCGGCTCCGGCGTTACCGCGCTCGGCGACAAGCTCGGCCCAATTCTGTGGCAGTTCGCGCCGACCAAGAAATTCGATGCCGACGATTTCGAAGCGTTCCTGAAGCTTCTGCCCGAGAAGCAGGACGGCGTGCCTTTGCGCCATGCGCTCGAAGTGCGCCACGACAGCTTCATCGTGCCGGAGTTCCCCGCATTGGCACGCGAATACAACGCCGCGATCGTCTATGCCGACCACGCCAAATGTCCGGCGATCGCCGACGTCGCCGGCGACTTCGTCTATGCGCGATTGCAGACCGGCAGCGACGACAACCCCGACTGCTACACGCCGAAAGGCCTCGACGAATGGGCGGGACGTGTGAAGACCTGGGCCGAAGGTAAGCAACCCGCCGACCTGCCGCGCGCCGACCCGAAGACCGATGCGCCGGTCAAGCCGCGCGACGTGTTCGCCTACTTCATCAGCGAAGGCAAAGTGCGCGCGCCCTTCGGCGCCATGGCGCTGATGAAGCGGGTGACAGCCTAGAGCTGCGGACCTCCACAGCGGCCATAAATCAAACGCCAGAGTTTTGTTCGGCGCGCCATGCGACGCTGGTCGGCCGGTGGCTTGTCGGAACCTGCCGGCCGCCTTGACCGTTCTGTCTCAGCCGCCGACCGCAGGAGACCGCTGCGAAGTCGCAACAGCTGCCGAAGGTCGGAACGGGACGCAGCCATCTCGCGAATCGCTTGCGAAGTCCCGCAGCGTCGGAAAGGAGCGAGGAAAGATGATCGTCATCGTCGGTGCCTTGCTTACCGTTGCAGGCGTCGTGTACATGGCGGGCGCCACTCTGAGGCGCGGACGACTAAGTGATCCAGCACCCCGTCCGGCGCCGAACCTGGCAACATCGGGCCCGACATTGGAGCCGCGGCGCCGTGGGCTCGGTTTCCTCGGCCTGTCGCAGAATTGGCCGGGTCTGGCGATGATGGCGATCGGCTTTGTCCTGCTATTGTCGGTAATGATCCTGTAGCGCAGGAATCCTCGCATCTTCGCGGCGATCGTAACGTAATCGATACTTCCTTGCTCCATTAATGGACCTACGTCAGGTTGCAGAAGCCTGGCGCCGGCAAGGACGCGCATGCTGCTCGACTACAACTCACTGCTTCTGGCCGTCGGCTTCTCCGCCGCTTGCCTCAGCCTCACCCTGTTCGGAACCTGGATGGCCGCCCGTTCCGACAAGTTCCTTTTGACATGGGCAGTCAGCGTTCTGGTCGTGGTGTGCGAAGTCTTTGCCTACGACGCCTATATTAAGGCGCCAGGAACGGCCCTTGGCGTGCTGACGCTGGCGGTGCTGCTGCTGGGCTTCTCGGTCATGCTCGGTGCTGCCCATCAGTTCAGGACCAGGCGCTCGCCCTTGCCGCTGATCGCGCTCGGCGTCGGCATTTCCTGTGCCCTGGCGCTGCCTCCCATGGCGCTCGGCTATGACGGCCTGGGCTTCATGCTGGAGAATGCCCTGGCCGCGCTGCTCCTGTTCGGCACGGCGTATGAATATTGGCGGGGCCGCGCGGAGGCGCCCGTCCCTCTCATCGGCGTGTC
>NZ_RZSB01000927.1:0-2064 GCF_004023285.1 Mesorhizobium sp. M2A.F.Ca.ET.067.02.1.1 | reverse complement strand
ATGGACGGCAAGCCCTACGCGCCGGGCTCGGCGCGCGAAGCGATCGCCGCCGGTGTCTTCCTGGTCGCCAAGGATCGCGCCGAGAGCGGCATCGTCGGCGGCTTCAACATCGAGCGCAACATCAGCCTGCCGTTCCTCAGGCGCATGTCGAGCCTCGGCGTCATGAAGAAGCGTGCCGAGCGCCTCGCCGCCCGCCGCCAGATCGACGAGCTCGGCATCGTCTGCCGTTCCGAGAAGGACGAGCTTTCGTCGCTCTCTGGCGGCAACCAGCAGAAGGTGATGGTAGCGCGCTGGATGTCGCAGGCCTCGCGCCTCTTCATCCTCGACGAGCCGTTCCAGGGCGTCGACATTTCGGCCCGGCGCGATATCGCCGCGAAGCTTCGGGCCAGCGCCGACGGCCGCGCGACGCTGATCTTCGTCACCGAGATCGACGAGGCGCTGGAAACCGCCGACCGCATCCTGGTGATGTCGGAACACACGATCGTCGGCGAGCACAGGAACGCCGATATCGACCTCGACCGGCTGCTGGCGGAAGTGGCCGGCGGACCGCTGCATGGTGTTGCGTGAGATCGTGCGGATGACGAGACTCGGAGTGCAGGCATGAGTTCTAGTTTGGCGGAGAGGACAACAGCGCGGGAGCGTTCGATGACATTGCGCGACTATGCCATCCGCTACGGCTTCATCGTCCTGCTGGTCGGGTTGATCGCCTATTTCGCGATCGCTGCCGACGGTTTCGTTTCGCCGCAGAGCGCGGTCTTTATCTTCCAATCGGTGGCCATTACCGGCGTGCTGGCGCTCGGCGTCACCGCGACGTTGGTCGTCGGCGGTTTCGACCTGTCGATCGGCTCGGTCGCCACAAGCGCCATGATGGCGGCGTCCTATGCCATGGTCGTGCTGGAGCAGAACGCCATCGTCGCGGTGATCTCCTGCCTGGTCATCGGCGTCATCGTCGGCCTGATCAATGGCTGGCTGATCGTCTTTATGCGCGTGCCCGACCTGCTCGCGACGCTTGGCATGATGTTCCTGCTGCTCGGCCTGCAGCGCATCCCGACGGAAGGCCGCTCGATCGCCACCGGCATGACCATGCCCGATGGCTCGGTCGCCAACGGCAAGTTCTCCGAAGCCTTCCTGGCGCTCGGCCGCCACCGCATCGACTTCTTCATCCCGAACCTGATCCCGGTCTCTGTGGTGGTGCTGGTGGTGCTCGCGCTGCTGATCTGGTTCTTCCTCGAATACACCCGTTTCGGCCGCATGATGTATGCCGTCGGCAGCAATGAAAGGGCGGCCGAGCTCGCCGGCGCGCCTGTCAAGGCATACAAAATCTGGGCCTATGTCATTTCGGGAGTTTTTGCCTCGATCGGTGGGATTTTGCTCGCCGCGCGGCTTGGACGCGGCGACATCGCCTCGGGTAATAATCTGTTGCTCGACGCAGTCGCCGCGGCGCTCATCGGCTACGCGGTGCTCGGCGCCGCCAAGCCCAACGCCTTCGGCACCGCCGTCGGCGCGGTGTTCGTCGGCGTCCTGCTGCAAGGCCTGACGATGATGAACGCTCCTTACTACACGCAGGATTTCGTCAAGGGCGCGGTGCTCGTCGTCGCCCTTGTCTTCACCTTCGCCCTTTCCGGCAGGGGCAAGAGATAGTTGCGACCGGGACATTGATGAGAACACAAACGGAGGAAAAAGTGAGCATCACAAGGAGACTTTTGGGGAAGGCGGCACTCGGCCTCGCCGGCGCGGCGCTGCTGATGCAGGGAACGGCGTTGGCGGCGGACCGCCCGGCGCCGTTCGACAAGCCCGGCGTCAAGATCGCGCTGGTGCGTTATCTCTCGACCGGTGACTTCTTCCAGGCCTATCTCTCCGGCGTCGAGGCGCAGGGGAAGGCCCTCGGCGTCGACCTGCGCGTGCTGGACAGCCGCCAGGACGCCGCGCTCCAGGCCGACATGGTCGACCAGGCGATCGCGCTCGGCGTACAGGGCATCATCATCCAGCACGGCCTGACGGAATCGATGAAGGACGCCGCCCAGCGCGCGGTCGACGCCGGCATCAAGGTCGTCGCCTTCGACG
>NZ_RZSB01000926.1:0-2065 GCF_004023285.1 Mesorhizobium sp. M2A.F.Ca.ET.067.02.1.1 | reverse complement strand
ATCCTGGCCCGAACCATCCGTCACGGGCGGCCGCCAGGTGCCGTCCATGACATCGGCAGGCACACGGCCGGGGTAGGGGGCAAGCAGCGCCTTTTCGCGATCGTCGGCCGGATGGCCGAGCGCGGACAGCTCGGAATTCTGCCAATAGCTCATGGTGCGGTTGAACTTGCCGCCGAACAGGTTCTTGTTCGCCCATTCGAAGTCGTAGAGCATGCCAAGCGCGCGGCGGACCACGGGATCAGCAAACTTGGGCAGCCGCGTGTTGAACAGGAAGCCGGTCACCACCGGGGGGATGCCGGTGTTGAAATACTCCTCCTTTACATCGCCCTTTCGGAATGCCGGAAGGTCGATGTCGCGCTCACGCTTGACCGGATCGGTCTCGTCATCAAGGGCGCAGATGCCTTTCTTGAACGCCTCCGTCTTGGCATTGGCGTTGAGAAAATACTCGATGGTGACCTGGTCGAAATTGTCGAAGCCGCGCTTGGAAGGGACGTCCTTGCCCCAATAATCCGGATTGCGCTTGAAGACGATGCGCTGCCCGGGCAACACCTTGTCCACGATGTAGGGGCCGCTGCCGATCAGCGGCTTCAGCGTCGTCTTGTCGAACGTCTCCTTGTCGAAGGCGTGCTTCGGGACGATCGGCGTCAGCGCGACGATCAGCGGGAATTCGCGATTGGCCTTGTCGTTGAAGGTGAATTTCACGCTGTGCTCGCCGGTCTTCTCCAGCTTGGCGATCATGCTCATGCGGTCGCTATAGGGCGGGCGGCCCTTGTCCTTGAAAACGTCGTAGGTGAACAGCACGTCCTCCGGCGTCACCGGCTGGCCGTCCGACCATTTTGCATTGGGATTGAGGTGGAACTCGATCGACTTGCGCTCCTGATCCATGTCGGCGCTCCCGGCAAGCAGGCCGTAGAGGCTGAAAGGCTCGTTGTAGTTGCGCTGCATCAGCGGCTCGAAGACGAGATTGCCGTAGACGGTATCGATCATGCCGCGCGCGGTGGTACGCAGGCTCTTCAGGATGAAGGGGTTGAGGTTGTCGAAGGAGCCGACGACGCAATAGGTGACGCTTCCGCCTTTCGGCGCGTCCGGATTGACGTAGTCGAAATGCTTGTAATCGGGCGGCAGCGCCGGCTCACCCTGCATGGCAATGCCGTGCTTCGGCTCCGATTGCGCCGGAAGGAGCGAAAGAGCCAGAAACGAGGTCGCGGCGATCAGTTGGACGAGAACGCGGTCCATGACCGTCTCCTTGCCGGGCGGCTTTGTGATTCGCCATGCACCGTAGAGCATTTCGCCATCTGATTGAATCGGCGCGCCAACGGGAATCGGGTTCAGCCGCTCCATCGCCGATCTAGCTCGCTCCTGGGGATGCGAAACCACCAAGAAATCGCGGAAACCGGGCTGGATTCGACGCCGCTGGCAGTGTAACACGCGCTCCGAAGTCATCCTGTTGCCTCATTTGGGCAACAGGTAGCTGGACCGCACGGCACGAAAAAGCCGGTCCCCGGGATCATTTGAGAGGAAAGTGCACCATATGACGATCAACGCGTACCGCCTTTCGGTGCTGGCCGCAGGCGTGGTCGGCGTTCTGGGCGCCGGGCTTTTCACTGCCTCGGCCCAACAGCAGCCGCAGATTCCTCAGGGCTGGTTCAAGGCCTGCACCAAGCAGGCAGACGTCGACATCTGCAATGTGCAGAACATCGTCACCGCCGGCAATGGCCAGCTCGTCACCGGCGTCAGCCTGATCGAGCTCAAGGGCAAGGTGAACCGCAAGGTCTTCCAGGTCACGGTCCCGACCGGCCGCCTCGTGCCTCCCGGCATCGGCCTGCAGATCGATGGCGGCAAAGCGCAGAAGCTTGACTATGTGATCTGCTTCCCGGACCGCTGCGTCGCCGAAGTGCCGCTGACGGACCAACTCGTGGCGTCTTTCAAGAAGGGTCAGGCCATTTCGCTGACCTCGATCAACTTCCAGAACCAGCCGAACCCCATCAAGATCGCGCTCACCGGCTTCAGCGGCGCTTATGACGGCCCGCCGCTGCAGCAGTCGGACATCGAGGACCGGCAGAAG
>NZ_RZSB01000925.1:0-2067 GCF_004023285.1 Mesorhizobium sp. M2A.F.Ca.ET.067.02.1.1 | reverse complement strand
GCTTATGAGGCCGTCGTCGAGCGTAAGGCCGAGGAACTTCGCCACATCAAGACAGAGGCCTCAAGCCCGTTGCGCGCATCCGGTTAGAGCAATTCCAGGAAAAGTGTTCGCGGTTTTCCGTCCGGAATTGCGTCAAAACAAAGAGATAGAGCGGTTCGCCGTTTCCGTGAAACGGTGAACCGCTCTAGCGCGACGCGCTTTAAGATGAAGAAACGCACGTAAGCGCGTCAGATGCCCTCGCCGGCGAGCTCTTCCGAAAGCGTTGAAACCTGGTCCTGGGCGCTGCGCATCATCGGATAGATCGCCAGCACCTTTTGCCAGGCCTCCAGCGCCGACTGTTTGTGGCCGGTCTCGGACATGATCTGGGCCAGGCCCGAGAGCGCGCCGAAATGGCGCGGCTCGAGCTGCAGGGTGCGGTCGATGTCGGCCATCGACTTCCCGTAATTCTTCATCAGGAAATGCACGGTGGCGCGCCGGTTCCAGCCTTCGGCATAGTCGGGCTGCAAGGTCACGACCTGGTCGAGGAAATCGAGCGCGACGTCGAATTTCTGGTCTTCCGTCGCCTTTTGCACCCATTGCATCATCAGGTCGATCGAGGCGCTGCCCGACTGGTTCCATCCGTTCCAGATGCGGCCGGCGATGCGCTCGGCGGCCTTCTCGTTGCGCTCGCGCTTTAACTCGGTGAACAGCTGGTCGAGGCGACCCTGCCTGGTTGGAGCGGCCGGCGGAGGTGTCGCGGCGGGCGGCGCGGCATCTGGAGGCAACGCGCCCGGAACCGTTTCTGCTCCTGCAGGCAAAGCTGCGCCGGAAAGCAAAAAGGCGGCGAAAAATGCAAAACGAATCCCCATCGCCGGAATCTAATCCCGGACGGCGGATCGTCCAAATGATTTTAGCGTGCGATAGCCGGCGAACCGGCAATCAACAACAAACGGGCGCGGCGTAGTCTCTTTGCGCATGTCGTTGCCCCAAAACCGCTTGGCGCGTTTGGGCGACATGCACTAAGCCGCGCGCAAGCGTCAGCCCTGGCGCGCCTTGTAGCGCGGAGCGGTCTTGTTGATGATGTAGATGCGTCCCTTGCGGCGAACCAGCCGGTTGTCGCGGTGACGCGCCTTGAGCGCCTTGAGCGAATTCTTGATCTTCATGGTCTTGCCTGTTCGGTCAGGGCCCGTCCCGGGCCGAATTTTAAAGGCGCGCCCGAAAAAAGCGCGCCTTTGAACTTGGCGAGGCTCATAAACGAGGAGTCTCGTCCGTGTCAACCACGTGACGGTGTCCGAACAAGGGCAATTGGCGCGATCCGTCAAATATTCGCCATCCCTACCGGCCACGGCATTGCGCGACTCGAGGTCGACTGGAATGGTGTCCACACCCAAGCGACTGGAGATTCCCATGCGCGGTCTTTTTCTGCCCGCCTGTCTTGTTCTCCTGGCGACCGCCCCGGCAGCGTTTGCCGAGGACTGCGACCGCAGCGACGACAGCCAGTCGATGCTGAACATCTGCGCCGATGCCGACTACCAGGCGGCCGATGCCAGGCTCAATGCCGCCTATAAGAACATCGTCAGCAGCAACGATCAGGCCTCGAATAGGCTGCTGCAGACGGCGCAGCGGGCCTGGATCGCCTTTCGTGACGCCGAATGCGCTTATTCGACCGCCGACAGCGAGGGTGGCTCCATCCATCCGATGGAGGTGTCGCAGTGCCTGACCAAGCTCACCAACGAGCGCTTGAAGCAGCTCACCTCCTCCGCCAACTGCAAGCTGAGCGATCCGAGTTGCGCCGGCTCCGACGCGGGCGGCGACGAGGATATGCAATAGAGCGTTATGGCTGCCTGATAAGGCGCGTGAAATGGCCCATCTTGCGGCCGGGGCGCGACTCGGCCTTGCCGTAGAGATGCAGCATCAGGTCGGGTTCGGCGAGCAGCGCCGGCACTTTCAGCATGTCGTCGCCGATCAGGTTTTCCATCACGCAATCGGAATGCCGGGCGGGCGAGCCCAGCGGCAGGCCGGCGACGGCGCGTATATGCTGCTCGAACTGCGAGATGACGCAGGCAGCCTCCGTCCAGTGGCCGGAAT
>NZ_RZSB01000924.1:0-2069 GCF_004023285.1 Mesorhizobium sp. M2A.F.Ca.ET.067.02.1.1 | reverse complement strand
GGATCAGCCAAATCCGCGACGATAACAATGTGCTGGCAGACATTGTCGATGTCGCGGATCACATCGTCGTTCCAGAACCGCAAGACGGTCCAGCCATCCTCTTCGAGACGTCTCGTTCTCAGCGCATCAGCCTCGGCAACGCCGCCATCGCCATGCTGCGAGCCGTCGACCTCGACAAGAAGCCTTTTCTCCGGGCAAGCGAAGTCGACGATATAGCCTGCTATCGGAAACTGCCTACGGAAACCAAGTCCCATCAACCGGTGTGCGCGAAGCTCGTTCCAGAGCTTCAGTTCGGCATCGGTCATGACGCGACGCATCGATTTTGCATTGGCCCGGTGTCGTGGCGGCAGAGGAGTATGGGTCATCGCTGGAGCCGTTTGAACCTGAGGTCTTCACCAAGGTCTTTACTCTACGGCGCCCCCCTCTGTCCTGCCGGACATCTCCCCCACTAGGGGGGGGAGATTAGCAGTTTCGGCGTCGGCTCCCTTCTATCAGAGCGCTAAAATAAAAACGCCGCCGTCGCCGGATCAGGTCCGGTGCGACCGTCGGCGGAATCCAGGCCACGGATGGTCTGCATATCGTCCTCGTCGAGCTCGAAACCGAAGACGTCGAAATTGCCGGCGATGCGCTCCTGGTGGATCGACTTCGGGATGACGATCAGCCCTTCCTGCAAATGCCAGCGGATGATCACCTGCGCCACCGACTTGCCGTGCTTCTTCGCCAGCTTCTCCAGTGTCGGGTCGGAAAGCAGCCGGCCGCTGCCCAGCGGGCTCCAGCTCTCGATGTGGATGTTGTGCTTCTTGTGGAAATCGCGTTTGTCGCGCTGCTGGAAGCGCGGATGCAGCTCGATCTGGTTGACGACGGGCGTCACGCCGGTCTCGCCGATGATGCGCTCCAGATGATCCTGGTTGAAGTTGGAGACGCCGACCGACTTGATGCGACCGGCCTGCTTTAGCTCGACCAGCGTCTTCCAGGCCTCGACATATTTGTTCTGGCTGGGCACCGGCCAGTGGATCAGGAAAAGATCGATCCGGTCGATGCCGAGTTTTTGCATCGTGTCGTCGAAGGCGCGCAATGCCGCGTCGCGCTGATGCGCGCCGTTGCGCAGCTTGGAGGTGATGAAGAGCTCGTTCCTCGGCACGCCCGCCGCGCGGATCGCCTCGCCGACGCCTTCCTCGTTGCGGTAGCCTTCGGCGGTGTCGATCAGCCGGTAGCCGGCCTCGATCCCCCAGCGCACGACCTTGGCGGTGATGTCCGGATCGACCTGCCACACACCGAGCCCGATCTGCGGGATGGTCGAGCCGTCGTTCAATGTCAGCTGTTCGGGCATGGGAGGTTCCTTTTGGGAGGGAGCGTGGTGTACGGGACGGGTGGTGCCGACTATTTAGGCCGCGGGGTGAGGAATACCAGTCGCATAGAGAAGATGGCGCGACGCCGAAGCTGCCAATCTCCCCCCTCGTGGGGGAGATGTCCGGCAGGACAGAGGGGGGCGCCGTAGAGTAGAAACGCAGGTGAACCTGCCTCGGTCTGATGCACCCATGCCCATACACCAGTCCCACCTCGACATCGCGCCAACGCGAAATCGATGCGCAAAGTCATGACCGATGCTGAACTGAAGCTCTGGAACGAGCTCCGTGGCCACCGGCTGATGGGCCTCGGCTTTCGCAGGCAGTTTCCGATCGCAGGCTACATCGTCGACTTCGCGTGTCCTCAGAAGAAGCTGATCGTGGAAGTGGATGGATCGCAGCATGCCGACGACGCCATTCCTGACGAGACCAGAACCAGGCGCCTGGAGCAGGATGGCTGGATGGTCCTCCGGTTCTGGAACGACGACGTCATTCGAGACATCGACAATGTCTGCCAGCATACTGTTATTGCCGCTGGGTTGGCCTGTCCGACTTGAGATGCTGGCGGGACAGCGCCCCCCTCTGTCCTGCCGGACATCTCCCCCACGAGGGGGGAGATTGGCAGCTTCGCCGCCGGCTTCACCCGCAGCCGAGAAGGAGGAGCGCTACCCCCTCGCCCCGAATCTCAGCCCATCCATCAAGAGCTTCACCAGACGTCCGGAC
>NZ_RZSB01000923.1:0-2069 GCF_004023285.1 Mesorhizobium sp. M2A.F.Ca.ET.067.02.1.1 | reverse complement strand
GCCTTACACGGAGGAACTGTCATGAGCACCACCCTCGATCAACAGACGGCGCAGGAGCAGGCCGCACTAAAGCGCACCATGGCTTCCCATACCTCGACGGCGACGCCGGTCGCCACTTGTATCGCGGATGGGTCAGTTCCTACGAGTTGGATGTCTGGCGCGACGGGTACTGCGGCCGATAATCGTGGCGGAACTGGCGGGCGCCTGCAGACAGCCTATTTGTCCCGGCATCGAACTGCCATCGCAATCCTGGACGCCGGCTGCGGAACGGCCTCGTCCGTGTGGAACTGGGACGCCGCGGCTTCCGGTCGAGCGACGGGATCGGCATCTCCGAGGAGATGGCCGAAATCGCCCGGCAAGGTCTACCGCCATGTCCGAGGCGATGTCGACCTTAACGGGCCGCTCTTCGAGTACTCCAGCGCAAGCCACGACATCACGATCTTCTGCGGCGTCTTCACATTTGCAGGATGCGGGCATTCTTGTGCCAGCACAGCGTCTAAACGACGGCAGACACGTTGCCGAGGAGGGGGCGCACTACCGGGTTTTCCAACTGCCCGAGAAGGCCAGCGCGCCAGATGAACAGGGGCCTGACAACCCATCCCAAATCTCGCTGTCGAAGCTGGCAGCCGATCCAACATGGGTTATAAGGGCCTCCCTTGCCCACCCTCGGATTTATTGATGCCGACACGATGGCGATGCCGCGCTCGGCCGGTTGAGAGGTTTTCATAATGAGCGAACGTCTGCGCCTACTGGACACGACACTTAGGGACGGCAGCTATGCTATTGATTTCCAGTTCACCGCGCGCGATACGGCCGCCATCGCTGGACAGCTCGAAGCTGCCGGCTTCGAACTAATCGAGATCGGACACGGGGTTGGCCTTGGAGCGTCGCAGCGAAATTACCGCCGTGCTGCGGAAACAGACGAGGCCTATTTGGCTGCCGCCGCAGATACGTTGAAGCGCGCCCTGTGGGGGATGTTCTGCATACCCGGGGTCGCGACCCTACAGCAAATCGATATGGCGGCCGAATTCGGCATGAGGTTTATACGTGTTGGAACCGACGTCGCCGATGTTCCTGATTCTAAGGACTTTATTGAGCGAGCGAAGAAACATGGCATGGTCGTCTGCGCAAACTATATGAAATCGTACGTCGCCGCGCCCGAGGAATTCGCGCGCAATGCGCTGCTATCTCAGCAATACGGTGCAGATGTCGTCTACATTGTAGACTCGGCCGGGGGGATGCTAACGCGTGACATGGAGGGCTATTTCCGCGCGGTTCGCGATGTTTGTGACGTCAAGATAGGCTTCCATGGTCACGACAATCTTGGTCTCGGGGTAGCCAACGCGGTCCGCGCGGCGGAGCTGGGTGCGGCGATCGTCGATACGTCCCTGCAAGGCATGGGCCGTAGTGCAGGAAATACGCCCACTGAATTGTTCATCGTCGTCATGGAGCGACTCGGCGTGGCCATGGGCTTCGATCCGTTGCGCGTCATGGATATCGGCGAGAAATACATTAAGCCGCTCATTCGCCGCGATGGGCTAAACTCGCTCGATATTGTGGCAGGATTTGCACAGTTCCACTCAAGCTACATGACCTTGATCAGAGAGTATTCGAGCAAGTTCGGAGTCGATCCGCGCAAGCTCATCATCGCCTTGTGCGAACGAGACAAGGTCAATGCTCCTCGTACCATAGTTGAAGACTTGGCACATGCGCTGAAGGCGGAGCCAGAGGACGCCTTCTCGGCTAGATTTCAGCTCGACCGTTATTACGGCGCCGAACAGAATCCCCACCCGAGGAAATCCTGATGCAGACTTGGTCCGAACGGTTGGCTCGTATCCTCAGAGACAACGCCGAACGCATCTACATCATCGACTCCGCAACGGGCGAAGTGACGACGTATGAAGACCTCGCCCGCCGATCGGCTTCTCTGGTGAAGCAACTTGAGCGTCGCGGGGTAAGGCGAGGTGACCGGATCGGAGTCCAATTGCCGAACGGTTCGGTTTTCGCAACGGTCTATTTTGCATGCCTTCTCGGCGGCTTGACTGTTGTTCCGGTGAACAGTGCCTTAC
>NZ_RZSB01000922.1:0-2069 GCF_004023285.1 Mesorhizobium sp. M2A.F.Ca.ET.067.02.1.1 | reverse complement strand
GTCTTGGCGAAGCCGAATATGCCGGCAAAGGAAATGTTGACGTAAGCGAGGATGCGGACCTTCGAGCGCTCGATGACATGGCGGCGAAAGCCGAGGAAATTGCCGGCGCCGGCGCTGCCGGCATCGACGAAGGTGGTGGTGCCGCTCTTGGCGGCCAGCCGGTCGGCATCGACACCGAGCGAGGTGCCGCCCCAATAGACATGGCTGTGCAGGTCGACGAGGCCGGGCGTGACGATGCAGTCCCTGGCGTCGACCACCTGCGCGGCATGTTCGGCATCGATGGCGGCCTCGATCGCGGCGACGCGGCCATCGGCAATGGCGACGTCGCGCTGCGCGTCCAGGCCCGATGCGGGATCGATCACGCGCCCGCCCTTGATCAGGAGATCGAACTGCATCGGTACCTCCGGTTTTGTAGCGCGATCAGACCGGCCGGTAGGCGACGGCCCCGACCTCGATCTTGATGTCGATCATCAGGCGCGACTCGACCGTGGTGCGCGCCGGCGGGTCGTTTGGGAAATGCTTCGCATAGACGGTGTTGAAGGTGCCGAAATCGCGCGCGTCCTCCAGCCAGACGGTGGTCTTGACCACATCGTCCATGCCGCAGCCGGCCAGCGCAAGCGCCGCCTTGACGTTCTGCAGCACCTGCTCGGTCTGCTCGGCGATGCCGCCCTTCACCACCAGCCCGTCGCTGCCCACCGGCACCTGGCCGGAGACATAGACGAAATCGCCGGCGCGCACGGCGGGCGAGAGCGGGACATGCGATTTTCCAAAGCATTGCTTGGGCAAGTGAGTCTCCTCTTGGCGTTTGAGCGTAACCGGTCGCATAGCCGTCTACGCCTGTCGGCACGATCCTCATAGAGGCAATGTCGGAAAGCAACATTTTTTCGAAATCCATGTTGCTTTATTACAGAAGCCTGAGCATCTTGCGCTTCACGCCATTTTCGACGGCCGCGCGACATGAGGGGAGATCCAGCATGACCTTCGATAAGAACCCCTTCCCGGAAGGCGATGCCGACCGCCACGCGCTTTGGGAAATGCTGGTGCGGCGCGATATCGATGCCTTCCTCGGCCAAGACTGGTCGATGGTCGAGGACGATTTTATCGCCGAGAGCTTCTTCGGCATGCACGCGCATTTCCTCAGCAATGCCGACGCTTGGCGGCTGCAGTTCCCAAGGCTCGAAGTCTATCGTGACGAATGGCTGCGTCAGGCCAAGGAAACTGCGGCGACGAAATTCGCCGAACCGCTGCGCGAGGCGCTGTTTCGCGTCACCAACATGCGCGACATCGATGTCGACGGTGATCGCGCGGTGCTGCACAAGAAGTTCGATGGTTCCGTCGCCAAGGCCGATGGCGGCGTCGACCGGCTGAAATGGCAGACGCTCTATTTCTGCCGCAAGGTGGGCGGCCGCTGGAAGATCGCCGGCTTCGTCGGTTACATGCCGCATCCGCTGGGCTAAAGCGTGCCGTGAGGCCGGCCTGCAAACGGCGGGTTCCCGCGCTTCCGGTGCTCACATACGCAGGCAAACGCTTCAGAGCCTATGACAGCCGCGGCAACCGCTCATCGGGCGAGCGGTGGTCGAACACGACCCCCATGGTCTTACCAACGGCGGCCATCACGATCAGCTCGACCAGATGGTCATCGCTGTCCTCGCACGATGGATCGGCATGGCGTATGGCCACGAGCATGGCGCGTGTGGAAACGGTGTCGCCGGCGCGAAACTTCGAAAGGGCAGACGAAACAAGGTCTTGCACCGTCGGATCCATGACGGGCACTTCCGCAGCGACGTTCATTGGCCTCCTCCTGCCATGAACCCTCCCTGGAAAGATGATACGCCAATGGCTGGATTGCGCCAGCGAAATGGTGGTCCGACCAGTGCCGATGGCGACAGCCTGCCGCCATCCGCCGTGTAGGGACGAGCTCACGCTCGCGCATGGGGGCGAGCCGACGCTCGCCCATGGGGACGAGCACGCTCGCCCTTAGATGTGGAACACCGCCCGGCGGTGCGCGGCCATGCTCGACGTGCCCAGCTTCGGTTGATAAGCCCGCTTGCGCGCATGGAGGCGTTCTG
>NZ_RZSB01000921.1:0-2076 GCF_004023285.1 Mesorhizobium sp. M2A.F.Ca.ET.067.02.1.1 | reverse complement strand
GCCCGGAAGCCGGCATCACCCGCGATTCGATCTCGGTCGACTGGGATTGGCGCGGCCGCCGGATCAAGCTGTTCGACACCGCCGGCATGCGGCGCAAGTCCAAGGTGCAGGAGAAGCTGGAAAAACTCTCGGTGCAGGACGGGCTGCGCGCCATCCGCTTCGCCGAGATCGTCATCATCGTGCTCGACGCCACCATCCCCTTCGAGAAGCAGGACCTGCAGATCGCCGACCTCATCATCCGCGAGGGCAGGGCGCCGGTGATCGCCTTCAACAAATGGGACCTGATCGACAACCCGCAGGAGCTTTTGGCCGAGCTGCGCGAAAAGACCGAGCGGCTCTTGCCGCAGGTGCGCGGAATCCAGGCGGCGCCGGTCTCGGCCGAGACCGGGCGTGGCCTCGACAAGCTTATGGAAAGCGTCATCAAGACGCACAAGGTCTGGAACAGCCGCGTCTCCACGGGCAAGCTCAACCGCTGGCTGGAAGGCATCCTGGCGCATCATCCGCCGCCCGCCGTCGCCGGCCGCCGGCTGAAGATCAAATATGTCACCCAGGCAAAAACCCGGCCGCCGGGCTTCGTCGTCTCCTGCTCGCGGCCCGACGCGATGCCGCAATCCTATGTCCGCTATCTCACCAACAGCCTGCGCGAAGCCTTCGACATGCCCGGCGTGCCGATCCGCATGGCGCTGCGGACGTCGGACAATCCTTTCGCGGGCCGCGCGAAGAAGCGGTGAGGCATTAGGGCGGCGACGCCTCTCCAGTCGTCATCCACGGGCGGAGCAAGGAGCGAAGCGACGCGCGCAGACCCTGTTGAGGATACGGCCACGCAGAACGGATAAGCTGTGATCCTTCGCGCCCCGCCAGCGTTTCAAAGCTTAGGCGACCTTTAGCAGGTTCTCCTTCGCCCGCGCCCCCTCCGGCAATGTCTCCAGTGCCGCCTGCAAAAGAATCTCCGCCAGCCGCGCCGCGACCGGGTCGAGCTCGGCGTCCTTCTGGTGTAGATGCAGCGCCATCATCGGCAGGGCGGGAAGCCCCAATACGCCCGGCGCGATCGCCCTGACATTGGCGGGCAGGCCGATATCGGTTCGGATCGTCAGGCCGAGGCCGGCCGCCACCGCCGCCCAGATGCCGCCGAGACTGGGGCTGGAGAATGCCATGCGCCAGGGCATGCCGGCGCGGTCGAGCGTTTCCGTCGCGACAGTGCGCAACAGGCACGGCGCCTCGAACACCACCAGCGGCAGCGGCTCGCCATTGCGCGGACCGACCTCGATCGGCTTTGCCGGGCCGATCCAGCGCGACTGCACATCGGCGACGTGGCGGCTGTAGGGCAGGGTGGTGCCGTCATGCCAGGCGAGCGCGATGTCAAGATTGCCGGACAGGACGCGTTCGACGAGGTCGTGGCTGCGTCCGATGCGCGCCTCGATGCGCACCTTGGGATGGGCGCGGGCGAAGCGGCCAAGCACGTCGGGCAGCACGGCCTCGCCGAAATCCTCCTGCAGGCCGAGCCGCACCCAGCCTTCCAGCTCGACGTCGCGAATGGCGGAGGCCGCCTCGTCGTTGAGCTCGATCAGCCGCCGCGCATAGCCGAGCATGGTTTCGCCGGCTTCGGTCAGCGCCAGGCCGCGCCCCGCCTTGCGGAAGATCGGCGTATCCGCCTGCTCTTCCAGCTTCTTCAATTGGGCGCTGGCCGCTGATGTCGAGCGTCCCAGCCGTTCGGCCGCCTTGGCGAAGCTGCCCAGCTCCATGCCGGTGACGAAGGTTCTGAGGACATCGAGGTCGAACGTGACGCGGCGCATGAGATTGTCCTGATTTTCAGGAGTGTCGATCAAAAACTTCCTGATTTTATGGATGAAGCTATGGCGCTACATCCGGTCCGTCAAGCCGCCAGCCGGCCGTCACGGGAATGGATCATGTCCGCCATCGTCACACGCAGCGACTGCCAACAGCCTGATGCAGCCGCCGTCACCTCCGCGCGCCGCGCCTTCGGTCCCAACCATCGCTGGAAGGTGCTCGGCATCGGCGTTGCGGCCAATGCCGGCTTCTCCGCCACCTTCTCCGGCATTCCGGCGACTGCGGTGG
>NZ_RZSB01000920.1:0-2080 GCF_004023285.1 Mesorhizobium sp. M2A.F.Ca.ET.067.02.1.1 | reverse complement strand
TCGGTACGGGAAACGAGTTTTTCCTCGAAGGAACCGCCGGCAAGGGCCTTCTCCGCCAGCGCCTGCCAACGCTTGGCGTCCGGGTTCGGAAGGTCGACATCCCTGGTCATGGCGCCGGCGCCCATCGCTCTCCTCGCTTCTCGGCCGCATCAGCCGGGTCCAGCCAATCTAAGGTCGGGAACCGGATATCACAATGCGTTATCCGCCCGGGTTTTCCCGCGGCCAGCCAATCGATTGCCAAACATGCGCGAAATCCGCAAGCGCCAATGGCCAGATTCCGGGCCGCTCCCAAATCGATACTGGCCATTGCCGCATGCGACGCGCGTTACTATACCTCCGGGTGAGGCCCTTTGAGCGGAACAGATTGCGGAGACCGGACATGGTTGACGAGACCAGCATCTTCATCGGCGCCAGCCGCAAGCCCGACGATTCCTATCAGCGCGCCGAAGAGCTGCTGCTGCGCTACGGCAACCGCCACGGCCTCGTCACAGGCGCCACCGGCACCGGCAAGACGGTCAGCCTGCAGATACTGGCCGAGGGTTTTTCGAATGCCGGCGTGCCGGTGTTCTGCGCCGACATCAAGGGCGACCTTTCCGGCATATCCATGATGGGCGAGGCCAAGGATTTCCTGGTCAAGCGCGCCGGCGAGGTGAAGCTCGATCCCTACCAGTTCCAGGAATTCCCGGTCATCTTCTGGGATCTGTTCGGCGAGCAGGGCCATCCGATCCGCGCCACCATCTCCGAGATGGGGCCGTTGCTGCTCTCGCGGCTGATGAACCTCACCGAGGCGCAGGAAGGTGTCATGAACATCGCCTTCCGCATCGCCGACGAGGAAGGCCTGCTGCTGCTCGACCTCAAGGACCTGCAGGCGTTGCTCGCCAACATCGCCGAGCGCGCCGACGAGCTCAGCGCGCGCTACGGCAATGTCACGAAGCCTTCCGTCGGCGCCATCCAGCGCACGCTCCTGGTGCTGGAACAGCAGGGTGCTGCGAACTTCTTCGGCGAGCCGGCGCTGCGCATCGCCGACATCATGCGCACCACGCGCGACGGCCGCGGCGCTATCAGCGTGCTCGCCGCCGACAAGCTGATGATGAATCCCAGGCTCTACGCCACCTTCCTGCTCTGGCTGATGTCGGAGCTGTTCGAGGAACTGCCCGAGGTCGGCGATCTCGACCAGCCGAAGCTGGTGTTCTTCTTCGACGAGGCGCATCTTCTGTTCGAGGACGCGCCGAAGGTGCTCATCGATCGCGTCGAGCAGGTGGTGCGGCTGATCCGCTCCAAGGGTGTCGGTGTCTATTTCGTCACACAGAACCCGCTGGATATTCCGGAAAAGGTGCTGGCCCAGCTCGGCAACCGGGTCCAGCACGCGCTGCGCGCCTACACGCCGCGCGAGCAGCAGGCGGTGCGGACCGCGGCCGAGACCTTCCGGCCCAATCCCGATTTCGACTGCGCCACCGCCATCACCCAGCTCGCCACCGGCGAGGCGCTGGTCTCGATGCTGGAGGACAAGGGCGTGCCGGCCATGGTCCAGCGCACGCTGATCCGGCCGCCGTCCTCGCGGCTCGGCCCGATCACGCCGGACGAGCGTCGCAAGATCATCGCCGAGAGCCCGGTCGCCGGCCAGTACGATCAGGTCGTCGATCGCGAATCGGCCTTCGAGATCCTGCAGAAGAAGACCAAGGAGGCGCAGGACGCCGAGGCGCAGGCACGGCAGCAGAACAGCGGCGGCTCGCGCTGGACCATCCCCGGCTTCGACGATGTTTTGGGAACAGGCAACCGCCGGTCTTCCAACCGCCAGACCGTAGCCGAAGCCGCCATCAAGTCGGTGGTGCGCTCGGTCGGCTCCTCCGTCGGCCGCGCCATCGTGCGCGGCATCCTGGGAAGCCTGGCGCGGGGGCGGTAGGCACCGTCTCATTGTCAGTTGGCGGGTGTTTTTCAGCCGACCTCGATGTTCATCGCGGCGATCAGCCGCTCGCGCCCGGCCAGCGAATTCAGCGCCTTGTCGCCAAGCTCGCGGGCGACGAGGTTGAGCAGCGCTTCGCAAAACACGACATAGGCACCCATGCTGTTTGAATAGAAG
>NZ_RZSB01000091.1:0-12195 GCF_004023285.1 Mesorhizobium sp. M2A.F.Ca.ET.067.02.1.1 | reverse complement strand
GTTGCAATTCGTCGACGAATCCGCACGCGCCCGGCGTCTCATCCGCGAGCATCGATCCAATCAGGCCGTTGTCCGAAGAGCGAGATTACTCCGCCGGCGCGCCGGCAACGTTCTGGCGCGTCGCTTCGATCATGCGGCGCCGGGCGCGGAAGACGCCCCATTGCTGGTCGACCAGCACGCCGATCAGGATGACGCCGCCCATTACCGCGAAATTGAGGGATGAGGGGATGCCGAGCAGGTTGACGAGGTTCTGCAGTTCCTGCAGCAGCACAGTTCCGAGCAGGACTCCGACCAGCGAGCCCTCGCCGCCGCGCAGCGAGAAGCCGCCGAGCACCGCCGCGGCGATGGCGTAGAGCTCATAGAACTGGCCGTGGCTCGCCGGCGAGATCGAGCGCGTGTACATGGCGAAATAGATCGCCGACAGCGCCGTCAGCACGCCGCAGATGACATAGGCCGCGATGATGATCCGGCCGGTGCGGATGCCGGAATATTTCGCCGCCTCCTCGTTCTTGCCGATGGCGTAGAGATAGCGGCCGAACACCGAGCGGTGCAGCACCACCCACATGACAATGGCAATGACGATCAGCGCGATGAAGGAGTTCGGCAAGCCGTAGGAGCGGCCCGCGGTCAGGAATTCGAGCGTCGGGAAATTCTGCCCGAAGGCAAAGCCCGCCGTACCATCGGCGGTGTAGAAACGCGCCACGCCGCGATAGATCAAGAGGCCGCACAGCGTCACCACGAAGGGCTGCAATTTCAGCCTTGTGATCAGCCAGCCATGCACGAAGCCGATGACGGCGCCGAGCACGATGATCACCACGAAGGCCAGCGGCCAGTCCAGTTCGCGGACAGCGATGAAGTCGATGAACAGGGTGCCGAGCAGCGCGATCAGCGAGCCGACCGACAATTCGATGCCGCCGGTGATGATGACGAAGGCCTGACCGATCGACAGGATGCCGAACAGCGCGACGAGGTTGGAGGTGTTGGCGAGATTGATCGCTGACAGGAAGCGCGGATTAATGGCCGTCACCACCGCGCCGACCACCAGGATCAGGATCAGCAGGCCGAGATCTTTCTTGCTCATTCAACTCCTCCCGCCGCTTGCAGCAGTTTCGGCTTCTTGCCGACCGCCAGCAAGAGCACGTTCTCCTGGCTGAAATCGTCCTTGTCGAGGATGCCGGAGATCTGCCCCTCATGCATGACCGCGATGCGGTCCGAGACGCCGATCACCTCTTCCATGTCGCTGGAGATCATCAGCACCGCGACGCCGGCATCTGCCAGCGCCCGCATCAGTCCGTAGATTTCGGCCTTGGCGCCGATATCGATGCCACGCGTCGGCTCGTCCAGGATCATAACCTTGGGGTTCATCGCCAGCCATTTGGCGAGGACCACCTTCTGCTGGTTGCCGCCCGAAAGCGTGCCGGTGCGGGTGAGCACCGACGGCGCCTTGATGCCGAGGTTCTTCTTCTGTTTTTCCGCCGTCGCGAGCTCGGCACTGGCCGAAACCAGCGAGCGCGTCGCATGCGCCGGCAGGTTGGGCAGCGAGATGTTCTGGGCGATCGAGAGATCGAGCAATATGCCGGTGAGCTTGCGGTCTTCCGGCACGAGGAAGATGCCGTTCGCTACCGCGTCGGCGGCCGAGCCGACATTGAGCGGCTTGCCGTCGAGCGTGACGCTGCCGCCCAGCCGCTCGTCAATGCCGAACAGCACGCGCGCGAGCTCGGTGCGGCCGGAGCCGACCAGGCCCGCGAGGCCGAGGATCTCCGCGCGCCTCAGCTCGAGGCTGACCGGCCGGTCCGGATAGGTGCTGGTGCGGATCGCGTCGGCCGACAGCGCCACACTGCCCGGCGCGCGCGTGGCTTCGCCCGCCTTCTCGCGCTCCTTCAGCATGCGGCCGATCATCAGCCTGACCATCTCGTCGTGATTGATCCGGTCCTTCGCCAGCGTGCCGGCCAGCGTCCCGTCGCGCAGCACCACGACGCGGTCGGCGACGCGCTCGATCTCGTGCAGCCGATGCGAAATGAAGATGACGCTGATGCCTTGCGCCTTCAGCCCCTTGATGACGTCGAGCAGTTTTTCGGTTTCCGCCATCGGCAGGCTGGAGGTCGGCTCGTCGAGGATCACAAGGCGGGCCCTGATCGACAGCGCCTTGGCGATCTCGACCATCTGCTGCTGGGCGAGCGACAGCGACGCGACCGGCGCGTCGGCCGAGAAATTGGCGCCGACACGCTTCAACAGCGGCGCCACCATTTCGCGCAGCTTGGCGCGGTCGACCAGCCTCAACGGCCCGGCGCGCAGTGGCTCGCGGCCGAAGAAGATGTTGGCGGCGACGTCGAGATTTTCGAAGAGATTCAATTCCTGGTGCACGAAAGCGATGCCGGAGCCGATGCTCTGCTCGACGGTCAGCCCGTCATGCGCGACGCCATCGACGGTGATGGTGCCGCTGTCCGGCCGCGTCACGCCGCCGAGGATCTTCATCAGCGTCGATTTGCCGGCGCCGTTTTCGCCGACAAGGCCGATGACCTCGCCGGGCCGTACCTCCATCGAGAACCGGTCCAGGGCGACAACGCCCGGATAGGTCCTGCGCACGGCCTCGAGGCTCAGGAACGGAGCGGTGTCTGGGTGAGTGGTGTCGGTAGAGGTCATCGCGCCTGACAGCAGCCGGTGGGCCACAGACTGACCGGCCTTGGCGGGTCCGTCAATACGAACGCCGGCTCAAGGAACCCCTTGAGCCGGCGCACCTGTCTTGGGCTTACTTGCCCTGCATCGCCTTGAGGTTGGCGGCGTAGGCATCGACGTCATCCTTGCCGATGATCTTGGTCGGGATGATGATCAAGCCGTTGGCCGGGATGCTCGACTTGTCGCCCTTGAGGTAGGAAGCCATCAGCTTCATGCCCTGATAGGCCCATTCGAAGGGCTGCTGCACCACGGTCGCGGCAACGGTGCCTTCCTTGACGCCGCCCAGCGTGATCGGATCGTCGTCGAAGCCGACGACGGTGATCTGGCCGAGCTTGCCGGCGTCGCGCAGCGCTTCATAGATGCGCGGCGTGTTGTAGGAGTAGAAGCCGACCATGCAGGTGATGTCTGGGCTGGCAACCAGCGCGTCCTCGACATTCTTCTTGGCGCGCGCCTGGTCGATATCGTCGCCGCGCACGTCGACCAGCTCGATCTTGCTGCCGGCGAGCCCGTCCTTCATGCCCTGGATGCGTTCCTTAGCGTTGTCGGCGCCGAGCAGGCCGACGAAGCCGAGGCACTTGCCGCCGTCCGGCATCGCCTTCTTGGCGATCTCGGCCGCCTGCTTGCCGGCATCGACGTTGGACGAGCCGATATAGGCGACGCGCTTGGTCTGCGGCGCGTCGGAGTCGGTGGTGAACAGCGCGGTTTCGGACGCGATCTTGTTCAGCCCGTCGGTCGAGGTCTTGGGATCGACGGCCGAGACCATGATGCCCTTGACGCCAGCCGTCACCAAGTCATCCATCAGCCGCTGCTGGATGGCCACCGAGGACTGTTCGGGATACTTCAGCTCGAGATTATAGTCGGGCAGTTCGCCCTGCGCCTTCTTAACGCCGGCTTCCGCCGCCTTCCAGAAGTCTGACGCGCCGTTGACGACGAAGGCCAGCGTCGGCTTGTCGTCCGCGCGGGTAACCGCCGTGGCCGCAAGTCCGATGAGCACGGCCGCCGCGGCGACAGATGCGTTACGGATCATGGATTTCATAGTTCAACCTCCCTTGTAGAACCTGACTGTAGAACTCGTCGCCGATGTCTCGGCCGCGGTCCGGACAACCCTCCTCCTCAAGGGTCTGGCGCAAAGGTCCGCCGACTTAAGAACGGTGCCGATCGGGCCGCGGTCGAGACACTAGACACTCATGTGGCGTTCGTAAATAGTCCGATTTGTCCGACATTTCGTGGGAACGGATGCAGGCCCAGACCGGCGATAAAAGCCGGGTTTCGAGCGAGCGTCCCTCGCACCTGCCGGGCCGAACGGATGCCCGGACAGCCACGGCGAGTTGACAGTAGAACGCTTGCCGCTATTAGTAAAGACTATTAGTTATGAAGCCGCGAGGCGCGTTTTCGACGCGGAGGAGACGCTGGTCGAAGGACGTGCCGGGATTGAGGAGGCGAGCGCTGCAAAGTCTGCAGCCGCGCGGAAAATGACCGAATTGTCAGCATTGCTGACCTTGTCTGACCGGTTTCGTCGCAAAGCGGCGTAGCCGGCGATTTGTATGTCATGCCTGCTAATACATATTAGTTGGCGCATCTCGGTAAACGCAGCGGCCTCGACCATCTTGCCGTTGCCGCCGCCTTTGATTTAGAGCCGGCTGGGTTGGGGAAACGACCATGAGCGAACCGACGGACCTGCGCGATCCTCCCGGGGCTTCCAGGCGCCGCAAGCCGGCGGCCAAGCCGAAGGGGCGCGTGACCATGACCGACATTGCGCGCGCCGCCGGCTGCTCGCAGGCGACGGTCTCGTTCGTGCTCAACAATTCGCCGGGCATCAGGCTGTCGCAGCAGACACGCGACCGGGTGATCGAGGCGGCGCGGGCGCTGGGCTATTCGCCGCCGGTCTTCTCGGCGCTCAGGCCGCCGGTGACGCCGTTCGAGGGCCTGGACGGCGTCATCGGCTTCGCGGTCGACCAGCTCGCCACCAGCCCCGAGGCGGTGGTCGCCATCGAGGGCGCGCGGCAGGCCTCGTGGAACGCCGGCAACGTGCTCTTGGTTGCGCAGACCATGGGCGACGCGGTGATGGAGCCGCGCGCGATTTCAGCGCTGACGCGGCGGGGCATCTCGGCGCTGATCTATATGACCATCTTCACGCGCGAGATCACGGCGCCGGATTTCCTCTACAGCCTCGACATCCCGGTCGTCCTGCTCAACTGCTACACCGCCGACTATGCCTTCCCGGCCGTGGTTCCCTCCGAGATCGCCGGCGGCCAGAGCGCGACAAGGCACCTGATCGCGCATGGCCATCGCCGCATCGCCACCATCACCGGCGAACCGTGGATGCAAGCCGCGCAGGATCGGCTCAAGGGCTACCGTCGTGCCCTCGCTACCGCCGACATCCCCTTCGATCCCGAACTGGTGGTCGAGGGCGACTGGTCGGCCAGCGCCGGCTACGCCGCGACGGTGAAACTGCTTGGACTCAAGGAGCGGCCCACCGCGATCTTCTGCCAGAACGACCGCACCGCGATCGGCTGCTACGAGGCGCTGAAGGAAGCCGGCCTGCATATCCCGCGGGACATCTCCGTGGTCGGCTATGACGACGAGGAGATCGCCCGTCATCTCTTCCCGCCGCTGACCACTTCGATCCTGCCGCATCTGGCGATGGGCCAATGGGCGATCGAGCAGTTGGAAACCCCGCCGACGCCCGGCCGCGGCCGCTATCCCATCACCAAACTGGAGTGCCCGCTGGTGGAGCGGGAGAGCGTGGCGGGCGTGAAATCACCTACATAACCGCCGATCCGGTCGGCTACCTTGCTGCCGATGTTGCAGATTGCCGGCGACTATGCAGCAGTTGCGCCGTCGTTTAGCTTAAGCTGATGAAAGGGAGGTTCCGATGACGTCCACCTTCACCGTCCATGCAGCATCCGGTTATGAGCAACTCATGGGGCGCTGGAGCCAAAGGCTCGCGCCCAAATTCATCGATTTCGCCGGGCTTGCCCCCGGCGAGACAATCCTGGATGTCGGCTGCGGCACCGGGAGCCTGACCTTCGAGCTGGCGAAATCGGCCGATCTTGCCGAGATCCAGGCCATCGATTTTTCCCCGGTCTTCGTGGCGGCGACGAAGGAGAAAAACACCGATCCGCGCATCACCATCAGCCAGGCCGATGCCACGGCGCTGCCTTTCGCGGACAATGCATTCGACCGCGCGCTGGCGCTGCTGGTGCTGCATTTCGTGCCGGAGGCCGGCAAGGCGGTGGCCGAGATGCGCCGCGTGGTGCGACCAGGCGGCATAGTCGCGGCAGTGGTCTGGGACCATTACGGCGGCATGACCGGGATGCGCATGATGATCGACACTATGGCGGCGCTCAGCGAAAGCGGACGCCAGATGCGCAGCCGCTACTGCTTCCAGCCGATGATGCAGCCGGGCGAGATGAAGCGGACCTTTGTCGAGCAGGGTCTCGTCGAAGTCACCGAGGCCGAGCTGATGATCCGCATGGACTACGCGGATTTCGACGACCTCTGGGCGCCGATCGGCGCCGGAGAAGGCCCGCTCGGCAAATACATCACCACACTGGATACGGCCGAGCGGCAGCGCGTCGAGGCCGCCATGCGCGATGCCTATCAGGCCGGCCGGCCCGACGGCCCGCGATCCTTCGCCAATGTCGCCTGGGCCTGTCGCGGCATCGTGCCCTGAAGCCAAGGCGCGCGTCAGTTGCCGCCGGTGGCCGCGGCATTGATCTCCCAGCCGTCGACCCAGACCTGCCGCAGCCGGTCGCCCTCGCCCTTGAACCACAGGTTCGTTGGCCGGCAGTCCTCGATGCGGTCGCTGCGGAAATTGCGGATCGCCTGGCGCAACTCGCACCAGGCGACGATGTTGGCGGTCTCGGCATAATAGATCAGCGCGACCGGACGGATGATGCGCTCGCTCGCCCGTCCCGCCTCGTCGCGGTAGGAGAGAGCGAGCTTCTCCTCGTCGCGGATGGCGCGGCGGACCTGCGCAAGGTCGACGGCGGAAGCTGAAGGCGCCGCAAAACCCCAGGCATGAAGCGCATTGGCGTCGAGCGTCTGCCGCAAGGGCGACGGCACGGCGCCGGCGATCTTGGCGCCGACGCGTTTTGCCGCCTGCTTCAGCTCGTCGTCACCGGTGCGTTCGAGCAGCGCCAGCGACAGCACGATCGCTTCCATCTCCTCGATGGAAAACATCAGCGGCGGCAGGTCGAAGCCGGGGCGCAATATGTAGCCGATGCCCCGTCCGCCCTCGATCGGCACGCGCATCGCCTGCAGGGCGGCGATGTCGCGATAGACCGAGCGCACCGTCACCTCCAGTTGTCCGGCCATCGCAGCTGCGGTCACCGGTTTTCTGGCCAGACGCAGGATCTGGATGATCTCGAACAGGCGCGAGGCCTTGCGCATTTTTCCACCCGACCGAAACGCAACTGACACATCCCCGTCAGTTGGCGTGACCTATAGGGCCGCCTACGCACTTCAAAAATCAACAGATTCCTTTTTGCCCCGGCGGGCGAAGCGACAGGCAACTGACATGAGCTATGGCGAAAACCTCTGGCTGTTCTTCGTGCTTCTGTTCGGCATCATCGCCGTTCCGGGCATGGATATGCTGTTCGTGCTGGCCAATGCGCTGACCGGCGGCAGCAATCGAGGCCTGTCGGCCACCGCCGGCATCATGCTCGGCGGCGCGGTGCACACGCTGAACGGGGCGATCGGGGTCGGCCTGCTCATGCATTTCGTGCCGGTGCTGTTCACGCCGCTGCTTATCGTCGGCGCCGCCTATATGGCCTATATCGGCATTTCGCTGATGCGCAGCTCGATCACCGTCGGCGATGACGGGCCAGCCGGCAGCCGCTCGGCCTGGAAGGCGTTCCGCCAGGGCCTGGTCACCTGCCTGATCAATCCGAAGGCCTATCTCTTCATCCTTGCCGTCTATCCGCAATTCCTGAAGCCGGCTTACGGTCCGATCTGGATGCAGGCGACGATCATGGGATTGCTGACGGTCGCCACACAGGCGGCGATCTATGGCGGGCTCGCCGTTACAGCGGGCCGCAGCCGGGGGCTGCTGGTCGACAATCCGCGAGCGACCATATTCGCAGGCCGCGCAGCAGGGTTGTTGCTGTTCGGGGTATCGATCTTCACCGCCTGGGAAGGGTTGAGGGCGGCCTGACCGCCGCCCTCTGCATTCGGCTTATGCCGCGCCCTGGCGGCTGGCGAGCAACTCGCGCTTCACGGACCGGCGCCATTCGACGGCGCCGGCAAGGCCGTGAAGCACGGTCTCGGTGGTCGCCCAGTCGATGCAGCCGTCGGTGATGCTCTGGCCGTAGGTAAGCGGCTTGCCGGGCACGACGTCCTGGCGGCCGGCGACGAGATTGCTCTCGATCATGACGCCGATGATGCGCTCGTCGCCGGCTGCGACCTGACCGGCAACGTCATGCGCCACCTTCGGCTGGTTCTCCGGCTTCTTAGCGCTGTTGGCGTGGCTGACATCGATCATCAGCCGCGGAGCGACGCCGATGCGGCCGAGCTCGGCGGCGGCGGCATCGACGCTTGCGGCATCGTAGTTCGGCTGAATGCCGCCGCGCAGGATCACATGGCAATCCTCATTGCCCGTGGTGGCCGCGATCGCACTGCGGCCGCCCTTGGTCACCGCCATGAAATGATGCGGCTGGGCTGCCGACTTCACCGCTTCGCCGGCGATCCTGAGATTGCCGTCGGTGCCATTCTTGAAGCCAACCGGGCAGGACAGGCCCGAGGCCAGCTCGCGATGGATCTGGCTTTCGGTCGTGCGCGCGCCGATGGCGCCCCAGGCGACGAGGTCGGCGATATATTGCGGGATGGTCATGTCGAGGAACTCGGTCGCCGCCGGCAGGCCGAGATTGTTGACGGCCGACAGCACGTTGCGCGCCATGCGCAAGCCCTTCTCGATGTTGAAGCTGCCGTCGAGATCGGGATCGTTGATCAGCCCCTTCCAGCCGACCGTGGTGCGCGGCTTCTCGAAATAGACGCGCATGACGATCTCGAGCCGGTCGGCCAGGGTCTCGCGCAGCGCCGCCAGACGGCTGGCATAGTCAACGGCCGCGACCGGATCGTGGATGGAGCAAGGGCCGACGATGACAAGCAGTCGATCGTCGGCCCCGGTCAGGATCGAATGAATGGTGTTGCGCGAGGCGGCAACGGTGCGCGTCGCGGTGAGCGAGCGCGGTATCTCGCGCATCACCTCGTCCGGCGTGCTCAAGGCTCTGATTTCGGTGACCCGAAGGTCGTCTGTGGTGGTCAACACGGCTTTCTGCTCCTGATTTAGGAGACCTGCCGGCTTGAAACAAAAAAGCCGCCAGGTCTGGCGGCTTGTCGGATTTTGATCTGGAGTTTTTCAGATCGAGCGCAATCCTCCCGCCGCCAGCGAGCTACCGTAGCTAAAGTACCAAAACGAGGCGGTCAGGTGGATCATGCGGCTCATATAGTCGATGCGAGGGCGGTTGTCACGAGTCTTTGTTTTAGCGGGCTAATTGGCGAAACAGTCGGCGACAGCGCCCTCTCCCCGTCACTATACGGGGAGAGGATGCCGGCAGGCAGGTGAGGGGCGGCGCCGACGCTGGAGGGCGAGGCAGACTTCCGCCTTCAACCTGAGCTTGGACCGGTAACTGTCAAAGTCGATGCTGCCCCTCATTGCCCTGCCGGGCATTTCTCCCCGTATAGTGACGGGGAGAAAGGGCTTGCCGCGGCGTCGGCTCTTACTCTCCAATAACGCCGGCAATGTTCTGGTCATAATCCACCAGCGAGCCGGTCATGACGCCAGCCTGCGGGCTCAGCATATAGGTGATCAGCCGGGCGAGCTGCGCCGGCTTGACCAGTTGGCCCATCGGCTGCGCTGCCTCTGCCTTCTCCAGCCAGTCATCCGACGCTCCGTGCCATTTCTTCTGCACGATCGCCTCGCCCTCGGTGTCCATCCATCCCGGCAGCACGGCGTTGCAGCGGATGCGGTTCTTCCGGTAGGCGCTGGCGACATTCTTGGTCAGCGTCATCAGCGCACCTTTGCTGGTCGAATAGGGCGTGAGGAAGGACTGGCCGGCATGCGCCGACATCGACAGCACGTTGACGATCGAGCCGGGCGCCTTGCGCTCCAGCAGATGCGCGACAAGGCCCTGCATCAGGAAGAAGGGGCCGCGGACATTGGTGTCGAAGATCTGGTTGAAGAGTTCTTCGGTGGTCTCCACTAACGACCCCCGCGCGGACGTGGCGGCGGCGTTGACCAGCGCGTTCAAGGTTCCGAAATGCTCAAGCGCCGTCGCGACGGCGCGCTTGCAGTCGGCGACCTTGGCGACATCGGCGCTGATGAAGATGGCGTCGACGCCGTTTTTCTTCAGCACTGCCACCGCCTTGTCGCCCTTTTCCTGCGAGCGGCCGATCAGCGCGAGCGCGCGGCAGCCCTCGTCTGCAAGCGCTTCCGCGACGGCGAAGCCGATGCCCTGCGCGCCGCCGGTGACGATGGCGCGTGTTTCTGAATTGCGACCGGCCAAACCGCTCATCGCTGTGCTCCTGTAATCTACGTTCAAACAGTCAGTCGACGCGGACGGTCTTGCCCGTCTTCGCCGACTCCAAAGCCGCGTCGGCCAGCTTCAGCGCAACCAACCCGTCCTTGCCGCTCGGCGCCGCTTTCTTGCCGGCAGTCGCCGCAGCGATGAAGGAGGAGATCTCGTTGGCATAGGCTTCGATGTAGCGGGTCATGAAGAAGTCGTGCAGCGGCGGGCGGGTGTAGCCCTTGTCGTTGGCGAGCTCGATCGAGACCGGCCGCTGGTTCTCGGCGGCGACCATGCCTTTCGAGCCGTGCACCTCGATGCGCTGGTCATAGCCATAGGTGGCGCGGCGTGAGTTGGAAATGACGGCCTGCCTGCCGGACGCGGTTTCGAGGATGACGCTGACCGAATCGAAATCGCCCGCTTCGCCGATCTTCTTGTCGACCAGCACCGAGGCGTGGGCGCTGACGGCGACCGGCTCCTCGCCGAGCAGGAAGCGCGCCATGTCGAAATCGTGGATGGTCATGTCGCGGAAAATGCCGCCGGAGCGGGCGATGTAATCGAGCGGCGGAGCGCCCGGATCGCGGGACGTGATGGTGACCATCTCGACCGTGCCAATGGCGCCGTCGTCGATCGCCTTGCGCACGGCGGCGAAATGCGGGTCGAAGCGGCGGTTGAAGCCGACCATCAGCGTGGCGCCGGTCTTCTCGACCACCGCCAGGCATTTTTCGACTCGCTCGACGGAGAGGTCGATCGGCTTCTCGCAGAAGATCGCCTTGCCGGCCTTGGCGAAGCGCTCGATCAGGTCGGCATGGGTGTCGGTCGGCGTGCAGATGATGACGGCATCGATGTCCTTGGCCTTTTCGATGGCATCGATGCTGCGCACTTCGGCGCCATAGGCGGAGGCCAGCTCCGTCGCCGCTTTCTCGAAGGCATCGGCCACGGCGACGAGTTTTGCCTGCGGGTTGGAAGCGACGGCGCGGGCATGCACCTTGCCGATGCGGCCGGCGCCGAGGAGAGCGAAGCGGAGTGTCATGGAATGTCCTTCGAGGGTGGGTTTGTAGGCCTATCCGCGCCTTGCGGCGCGGATGATTGGTTCGTCGCGACGCCGTCAGGCGGACTGCAGTTCCGCCTGGCCGGTCTTGGCGCCGGTGATGTAGGCGACGATGTCGTTGCCATCGGTGTCCTGCTTGCGCAAATTGGCGACGATACGCCCGCGGCGGAAGACGACGATGCGGTCGACCAGGTCGAACACCTGGCGCATGTTGTGGCTGACCAGGATCAACGGCTCGCCGTTCTCCTTCAGCGTGCGGATGATGTTTTCGACCTGCGCGGTTTCCTGCACGCCGAGCGCCGCGGTCGGCTCGTCCATGATGATCAGCTTGGAGGCGAAGGTCGCCGTCCTGGCGATCGCCACGCACTGGCGCTGGCCGCCCGACATATGGCGGATGGTGCTGGAGAGGTTCGGGATCTTCACCGCCGTGCGGACAAGCGCTGCCTCGGTCGCCTTGCGCATCGCCTTGCGATCGAGGATGGAGAAGGGGCCGAGGTTGAACAACACCTTCTCGCGGCCGAGGAACAAGTTCGACGGCACGTCGAGATCGTCGGCCAAAGCGAGGTTCTGGAAGACTGTCTCGATGCCTGCCTCGCGCGCCTCGATCGGGCCGGCGAAGTTCACCTCCTTGCCGTCGAACCAGATCTTGCCACTGGTGCGCTGCTCGACGCCGGTGATCTGGCGCACGAAGGTCGACTTGCCGGCGCCGTTGTCGCCCATGATGGCGACATGCTCGCCCTTGCGTAGCTCGAAATTCGCCTCCTGCAGCGCGTGCACGCCGCCATAATGCTTGGTGAGGTTTTCGGTCTTAAGAACGATATCGGACATGGTCAAGCTCCTATCGCGCGGCGGCGCTGGCGCCATTGATCGAGAACGACCGCGCCGACGATGATCACGCCCTTGACCATCTCCTGATAGTAGGCGTCGAGGCGCAGGAAGGTGAAGCCGGAAATGATGACG